>NZ_JBVVQC010000005.1:0-156095 GCF_055811515.1 Mesorhizobium sp. WSM4841 | reverse complement strand
GTCCAAGATGATTTGCCCGGCGAACCCAACCCACTGAACGCGTGTTTCCGGGGGCGGGCGCCGCGGCCCCGCGGGCCCCCCTTCGTGTATCGGAACCCAATGTTTCGGGGCAGCGCCTGCGCGGCGGCAGCCCGAGGCGCGTCGCACGCACGATAATGAGGATCAGATGACGGTGAAGCCCCTCTACCGACGTGTCTTGCTGAAAGCGTCGGGCGAAGCGTTGATGGGCGAGCAGCATTTCGGCATCGACGTGTCGGTAGTCGATCGCATCGCCGCCGACATCGCCGAGGCCCGCGCCCTGGGCATCGAAGTCGGCGTCGTCATCGGCGGCGGCAACATCTTTCGTGGCGTGGCGGTTGCTTCCAAGGGAGGTGACCGGGTCACCGGTGACCACATGGGCATGCTTGCCACCGTCATCAACTCGCTGGCGCTGCGTACTTCGTTGAACAAGATCGGCGTCGACGCGGTGGTGCTGTCGGCAATCGCCATGCCTGAGCTTTGTGAGAGCTTTTCGCAGCGCCAGGCGACCGCCTACATGAACCAGGGTAAGGTCGTCATCTTCGCCGGCGGCACCGGCAATCCGTTCTTCACCACCGATTCGGCGGCGGCGCTGCGCGCGGCGGAAATCGGCGCCGACGCGCTGTTCAAGGGCACTCAGGTCGACGGCGTCTATTCTGCCGATCCCAAGAAGGACCCGAATGCGACACGCTTCGAGCGCATCAGCCATGGCGAAGTCATAAAACGTGGTCTTTCGATCATGGATACGGCCGCGATTGCACTTGCGCGGGAAAACAACATTCCGATAATCGTCTATTCGATCCACGAGAAGGGTGGTTTCGGTGATATTCTGAGGGGCGGCGGCCGTTGCACGGTCGTCACAGACGACTGATCGGGAGCCCGATCCCGAACCGAAGGTTTCCCGTAGGCGAAAAGCGGGAACCGGTTTTCGGATTGAGGCTTGAATACGGGGTTACCCTGAACAGTGAACCCGGGCTAACGGGTCGAGGAGACGATGATGAGTGGCGAATACGATGATCTCAAACGGCGCATGGACGGGGCGATCGCTGCGTTCAAGCACGATCTGGCTTCGCTGCGGACCGGCCGCGCTTCGAGCAACCTGCTCGACGCGATCCAGGTGCAGGCCTATGGCACCACTATGCCGATCAACCAGGTGGCAAACGTGTCGGTGCCTGAGCCGCGCATGATTTCGGTTTCGGTCTGGGACAAGTCGATGGTCGGTGCGGTCGATCGCGCCATCCGTGAATCCAATCTCGGCTTCAATCCGATCGTCGACGGCACCAATCTCAGAATTCCGCTGCCCGAACTTAACGAACAGCGCCGCAAGGAGCTGGTTAAGATCTCGCATGGCTACGCCGAGAATGCGCGCATCGCCGTGCGCCACGTGCGCCGGGACGGCATGGAGTTTCTCAAAAAGGCGGAAAAGGACGGCGATATCAGCGAGGACGATCATCGCAAGCGGTCCGACCAGGTCCAAAAGCTCACAGACGAGATGATCGGCACCATCGACCATCTGCTTTCCGATAAGGAAGCAGAAATCATGCAGGTTTAAGGGTAGGTGACCGACCCGAAAGCGAGACTATGACAAGCCCCGCGCATGTCGCGATCATCATGGACGGAAACGGACGCTGGGCCAAGGCGCGCGGCCTGCCACGGCTTGCCGGCCATCGCGCCGGCGTCGAGGCGCTGCGCAACACGGTGCGCGCCGCTCCTGGCCTCGGCATCTCCTTCCTGACCGTCTACGCCTTCTCGTCGGAAAACTGGTCGCGGCCGAAGTCCGAAGTCAGCGACCTGATGGGCCTCTTGAAAATCTTCATCCGCCGCGATCTCGCCGAGCTTCACCAAAACGGCGTGCGGGTCAGGATCATCGGCGACCGGGCAGGGCTGCAACCTGATATCAGGACCCTGCTTGAAGAGGCCGAAACGCTCACCGCCCGCAACGACGCGCTGACCTTGGTCATCGCTTTCAACTATGGCGGACGCGACGAGATCGTGCGCACGGCGCGCAAGCTTGCCTCGGCGGTGGCGCGCGGCGAGCTCGACAGCGAGGCGATCACGGCCGAATCCTTTGCCGGCTCTCTCGACACCCAGGGTATTCCAGATCCGGAACTGGTCATCCGCACCAGCGGCGAGCTCAGGCTGTCGAATTTCCTTCTGTGGCAAGCGGCCTATAGCGAGCTTGTCTTCCTGCCTTGCTACTGGCCCGATTTCAGCCGCGAGCATCTGGCCGACGCATTGCGCGACTTTGCCAGTCGCGAGCGCCGTTTCGGCGGGCTTGGCGCTCAAGACGTCGCCGTGACGGCCAAGGGATGAGCAACCTCCAGCTTCGCGTCATTTCTGCCGTCGTGCTTGCGGTCGTCACACTCGGCCTGACCTGGCTTGGCGGACTGCCCTTCCGGTTGCTTTGCGCCGCCATGACGATCCTGATCTTCTACGAGTGGACGCAAATGTGCCGCCCGGTCGCCGCCACGGGTCTTGGTTTTCTGCCGGAGGCGCTGCTTCTGGTTTTCGTCGGCGGTTTGGTCGCCGGCCTGCCGGCGTCATGGCTGCTGCTACTTGTGGCAGTGATGGTCGTTGTCACCGCGGTCGTGGGTTCGATGCGCCAGACTTCGATGGGCCAGACTTCGATGCATCAAACGGGACAGTGGGACGCGTCCGGCCTTGCCTATGCCGGCATTTCCGGCCTGTCACTTGCCCTTTTGCGCAACGGCGACCATCCCGGCCTCGTCGCCATTCTGTTCCTGTTCGCGGTGGTTTGGGCGACCGACATATCAGCCTATTTCGTCGGCCGCGCTGTCGGCGGTCCGAAGCTGGCGCCATCGATCTCGCCCGGCAAGACCCAGAGCGGGGCGCTCGGCGGCGCTGTCGGCGGCGTGGTTGCCGGGCTGCTTTTGGCCGCGGCGGCCGGGGCCGGCAATCTTGCAGTGCTCGGCGTCGTTGCACTCGTGCTTTCGCTGGTCTCCCAGGCTGGCGACCTTTTCGAATCATGGGTGAAGCGCCGCCACAACCGCAAGGATTCGGGCACGCTGATACCGGGCCATGGCGGCGTCATGGACCGGGTCGACGGGCTTGTCGCGGCGGCATTCGCCCTGTACGTCATCGGCTGGATTTCGGCGACCGCCGACCATCCGGCACAGGGGCTGTTTCCAGCTTGATCGGCATTGTTTCCTGGCCTGGTATCTTGACCTGCGCAGGATGCGCCATGGATTCGCCTGGATTGATGCCACAGTCGCGGTACGACCGTGCTGCGGACGAATTTTGAGGACATGAGTTGAACGAGATTCTTCACGCGGTTTTCAGCACGGAAGGCTTTGTCCTTGGCACGCTGGTGCCGTTCCTGTTCGTGCTGACCGTAGTCGTGTTCGTCCACGAGATGGGGCATTATCTCGTCGGCCGCTGGTGCGGCATCGGCGTAAAGGTCTTTTCGATTGGCTTCGGCCCGGAACTCTTCGGCTTTAATGACAGCCATGGCACGCGCTGGAAACTCTGCGCCATTCCACTCGGCGGCTACGTCAAATTCGTCGGCGACATGAACGCCACCTCGAGCCAGCCCAGCTCGGAGGAGATCGAATTGCTGACCGATGCCGAGCGCAAGGTTGCGTTTCACACGCAGCCGGTCTGGAAGCGCGCGGCGACTGTGGTTGCCGGCCCGCTGTTCAATTTCCTGCTGACGATCGCCGTCTTCGCGGTGCTGTTTACCGCCTATGGCCGCCCCGTGATGGAGCCGATGGTGGCTGAAGTCACCGCCGACAGCCCAGCGGCGCAGGCCGGCATCCTGCCCGGGGACCGATTCGTCAGCGTCGACGGCAGCAAGGTCCAGACCTTCGCCGACGTCCAGCGCCGGGTCTCGGGCCGCGGCGGCGACGCCATCACCTTCGTCATGCTGCGCGGCGGCAAGGAGATCACCGTTACGGCGACGCCGCGATTGATGGAACAGGAAGACGCGCTGGGCAACAAGGTCAAGGTGGCCGTGATCGGCGTCGTCAACAACCAGGAGTTCGGCCAGCCCCGCCTGATCACCTACAGCCCGGCTGGCGCACTGGCTGCCGCGGTCGAGGAAACCGGCCACATCATCCAGGGTACCGGCCAGTTCCTGCAGCGTTTCGTCGTCGGTCGCGAGGATAAATGCCAGCTGGGCGGCCCAATCAAAATCGCAAAGATGTCGGGGCAGGCGGCAAAACTGGGCTTCGACTGGCTTGTGCAACTTGTTGCGCTGTTGTCGGTCGGGATCGGTATTCTCAACCTTTTGCCGATTCCTCCCCTCGACGGCGGCCATCTCCTGTTCTACGGCGTGGAGGCCGTCATTCGGCGACCGGTGTCGGAACGTATGATGGAGATGGGTTACAGGGCCGGCCTGCTTCTCGTCTTGGGCTTCATGGGGTTCGTTTTCTGGAACGACCTGTTTGGATGCTGAAATCATGAAGAAATTTGGCTTCGACACAGCCAATGTTGAGACGCCGTTTACCATGCATGGGGATATGCGTGACGCGAAAGCCACGCCACAGGGTTAAGTAAATACAAATTAACCAGGAGCCTTGCGTGTAGGGAAAATCCGGTTAATACGGTGGGGGAAATTACCGCACGTCCGGTTTTCTCGCCGTGGGGACTTCGAGAAAAGGTACAAAAGCCCGATGAAGGCAGCATCCAAGTTTCTGAGCGCCGCGTCCGCGGTGGCCCTGTCCGTCGCCCTGGTCGTACCAGGTGCGCTCGCAGTGCAGTTCGTTGCCACATCGGCGGCCGAGGCCGCTGTTGTTTCAAGAGTTGAAGTCAGCGGCAATCAGCGGGTCGATGCCGACACGATCCGCAACTACGTCACGATCAAGCCCGGTAAGCCCTTTTCCAGCTCCGATATCGACGATGCGGTCAAGGCGCTGTTCGGCACCGGGTTGTTCTCGGACGTCCAGATCAACCAGGTCGGTTCGTCGCTGGTCATCAAGGTTTCCGAATATCAGGTCGTGAACCAGGTGCTGTTCCAGGGCAACAAGAAGCTCAAGGACAACGCCCTTGCGGCCGCGGTCCAGTTGAAGCCGCGTGGAACGTTCTCGCAGCAGGCGCTCGATGCCGACATCGAGGCGGTCAAGGCCGCCTACAGGCGTATCGGCCGTGACGACGCCGCCGTGACCACCCAGATCATGGATCTCGGCGACAACCGCGTGAACGTGGTCTTCAATATCAACGAAGGCGGCCGCACGCAGATTGCCGCGATCAATTTCGTCGGCAACAGCGCCTATTCGAGCCGTCGCCTGTCCGACGTCATCTCCACCAAGCGCTCGTCCATCCTTTCGTTCGTGCTGCGCGACGATGTCTATGACGAAGACAAGCTGCGCGCCGACGAAGAGCTGCTGCGCCGTTTCTATTACAACCACGGCTATGCCGACTTCCAGGTGATTTCCGCGGTCGGCGAACTCGACGAGACCACCAACAAATATACGGTGACCATCACCGTGCAGGAGGGCGATCGCTACACCTTCGGCGACGTCAGCGTCGAGAGCACGATTCCCGAGGTCGACGCTGCATCGCTGCAGTCGGTGGTCGAGACCCGCAAGGGCGAGGTCTACAACGCCGAGGATGTCGAAGACACCATCATCGCATTGACCGAGAGGGTCGCCGGTTCCGGCTATCCCTTCGCCCAGGTGACGCCGCGCGGCGACCGCAATTTCGAGAACCGCACCATTTCGGTGGTCTATACGATCGACCAGGGCACGAAGGCCTATGTCGAACGCATCGAGATTCGCGGCAACGACCGGACACGCGACTATGTCATTCGCCGCGAATTCGACGTGAGTGAGGGCGATGCCTTCAACCAGGTTCTCATTCAGCGCGCGAAGAAACGGCTGGAAGCGCTCGATTATTTTGAGAAAGTCGAGGTTTCCACCGTGCCCGGCTCTGAGCCGGACCAGGTGGTGCTGGTGGTCGACGTGGTCGAGAAATCGACCGGCGAGTTCTCGGTCGGCGCCGGCTATTCGACCGGCGGCGACACGTCAGGCCCATCCATCGAAGGAGCGATCACCGAACGCAACTTCCTCGGACGCGGCCAGTTCATCAAGCTATCGGCGGGCGGCGGCAAGAATTCGCGCGACTACAGCTTCTCCTTCACCGAGCCCTATTTCCTCGGGCGGCGCATTGCCGCCGGTTTCGACATCTTCAACCGGACCAGGGAATACGACGACTATAAGAGCGAGACCCTAGGTGCGACAGTGCGCTTTGGCCTGCCGATCACTGACGACATCTCGACGCAGCTGGCGTATAATATCTCGCAGGAGAAGTACAAGCTCGACGATGGTTGCGATCCACTGGCTGGCTGCGACGTCTCTACGGCTATCCTAAACGGCATTGAGGAAAGCCCGTGGCTCAAGTCGTCGGTCAGCCTCGGTCTGGTCTACAACACCATCGACGACATGAAGAACCCGCATGAAGGCATCTTCGCCAATGTCACCACGGAATTCGCCGGCCTCGGCGGCGACGCCAAATTCGTCAAGGTGACGGCGCGTGGCAGCGTCTACCAGACGTTGTCAGAGCAGCTTGATCTGGTTGGTTTGATTTCGGGCGGGGCTGGCCATATCCAGGGCTACGGCAGCGACGAAGACCTTCGCATCTTCGATCATTTCCAGAGCAGCGACCGCATTATCCGCGGCTTCGCCTATGGCGGCATCGGTCCTGTCGACGACCAGGGCTTTGACGACCATCTCGGCGGTACCACCTATTTCAACGCCTCGGCGGAAGCCCAGTTTCCGATGCCGGTCATTCCGGAGAGCTTCGGCCTGCGCGGCGCGGTCTTTGCTGATGCGGCGACACTTTATGGCAATGATGTGGCGGGTGTCGATCCATCGACAACCGACATGGAGTGGCGCGCCTCGGTCGGTCTCGGCATGATGTGGGCGTCGCCCTTTGGCCCGATCCGCATCGACTATGCGATACCGGTCCTCAAGGAGGACACCGACGACGTGCAGGAATTCAACTTCGGCATATCGACCCGCTTCTGATTGGCGGGAGACGATGCTTCCGGGCCGTAGGGGTCCGGAATAGAGTGATCCGACACTACAGCGCCGCGCGTCCTCTTGGACGCGCAAAGGACGCTGTAGAACTTTGATTTTGCGCATGATCCTCCGAAAATCGATTCCGATTTTCGGGGTCATGCGCTAGCTGGATATAGCTTCTGGAATGACCGATCCGGTGTTCTTCGCGCCATCACGCCGGTATACGGCTGGCGAAGTCGCGAATCTGACCGGCTCGGTGCTTGTCGAGTCCGGCCTCTCGGAAATATCGATCGAAGCCTTGGCGCCGGCAAGCGAAGGCGGCGAGCACGCTCTTGTCTTCGTCGATGGCAGACGCAACTTCGCGCTGATGCAATCGCTGCGGGCAGCGGCGGTTCTCTGTCCCGCCGAATTTGCCGGCAAAGCGCCGGCGGGTATCGCGGTTCTGGTCCATCCGCGCCCGCAACAGGCTTTCGCGATGGTCGGACGCCTTCTTTTCCCGGCGGCTGCGACACCGGCGCCGATGACCGGCGAAACCGGTATTTCGCCGCATGCCCATATCGATCCATCGGCGCATGTCGAGGCCGGCGCGATCGTCGAGGCCGGCGCGATCATCGGCCCCCGCGCTTCTATCGGCAGCGGAACCGTCATTGCTCCTCATGCCGTTATCGGTCCCTCCTGCCAGTTCGGCCGCGACGGCTATGTCGGTCCAGGCGCCAGCATCCAGTACGCGCTGATCGGCAATCGTGTCATCATCCATGGCGGCGCCCGCATCGGCCAGGACGGTTTTGGCTTCGTGGCCGGGGCCAAGGGCCCGGAGCGCGTCCCGCAAATCGGCCGGGTCGTTATCCAGGACGACGTCGAGATCGGCTCGAACACAACGGTCGATCGTGGCGCCATGTCAGACACGATCATCGGTCAAGGCACCAAGATCGACAATCTGGTGCAGATCGCTCATAACGTCCGCATAGGCCGCAATTGCATAATCGCCGGCCTTTCGGGTATTTCCGGTTCCGTAACGGTGGGCGACAATGTCACCATGGGTGGCGGTGTCGGTCTTGCGGATCACCTGACCATTGGGTCTGGGGCCAAGCTTGCTGCAAGAAGCGGGTTCATGAGCAACGTCCCCGCGGGCGAGATTTGGGGAGGGTACCCGGCGCAGCCGATGGCGGAGGCGATGCGGGAGATCGCGGCTCTGCGAAGACTGGCCAGGGCGCGGAAATCCGGCGACGGGGGGAAGAGCTGAGATGGTGGCGGCGACGACGCTCGAGGCGGTCGACATATTGGGGCTGATGAAGCTCCTGCCGCATCGTTATCCGTTCCTGATGATCGATCGCATCATCGACATCGATGGCGACGAGTCGGCTATCGGCATCAAGAACGTGACCATAAACGAGCCGCATTTCCAGGGTCATTTCCCGGATCAGCCGGTCATGCCCGGCGTGCTGATCGTCGAGGCGATGGCGCAGACGGCCGGCGCCATCTGCATCCGCAGCCTGGGCACCGAAAAACCGTCGCTGGTCTATTTCCTGACCATCGACAATGCCAAATTCCGTAAACCGGTCGTTCCCGGCGACCAGTTGAAGATCCATGTGAAGAAAATCAAGAAACGCGGCAACCTTCTCAAATTCGCCTGCGAGGCTCTCGTCGACGGCGTCAAGGCCGCGGAAGCCGAGATCTCGGCGATGATGGTCGCGAGCGACTGACGATCGAATGCTTATGAAAATCCAGACAGTCATCCATCCATCGTCGTTCATCGAGGCAGGCGCAAAAATCGGCGAAGGCGTCCGCATCGGGCCATTCTGCCACATCAGCGCCGACGCGGTGCTCGGCGACCGCGTCGAACTGGTCAGCCACATCTCGGTGATGGGCGCGACCACCATCGGTGCGTCGACCAAGGTCTATCCGATGGCGACACTGGGCGCGCCGCCGCAGAATACCAAGCACAAGGGCGGCCGCACCACGCTGGTCGTCGGTGAGAACTGCACGATCCGCGAAGGCGTGACCATGCACCTCGGCACCGATTCCAGC
Source organism: Mesorhizobium sp. WSM4841 (assembly GCF_055811515.1). NCBI lineage: Bacteria > Pseudomonadati > Pseudomonadota > Alphaproteobacteria > Hyphomicrobiales > Phyllobacteriaceae > Mesorhizobium > Mesorhizobium sp. WSM4841. The sequence continues at coordinate 147,072 of NZ_JBVVQC010000005.1, read as the reverse complement.
CGCGGCGAGACGACGATCGGTGACAACGGCAACTTCCTTGCCTACGCCCACATCGCCCATGATTGCATTGTCGGCAAGAACGCCACCTTCGCCAATCAGGCGACGTTGGGCGGCCATTGCGAGATCGGCGACAACGTTTATATCGGTGGTCTCAGCGCCGTTCATCAGTTTGTCCGCGTCGGCGACAACGCCTTTCTCGGCGGTTGCTCGGCATTCGTCGGCGATGTCATTCCCTACGCCATCGCCGTCGGCAATCGCGCCAGCCTTCGCGGTCTCAACATCATCGGCCTGAAGCGCGCCGGCCTGCCGCGCTCCGAGATCCACACGCTGCGCAAGGCCTACAGGACGATCTTCGATCGCTCCCGAACCGTCGGCGAAAACATCGAATTCGCCAAGGCGGAATTCGCCTCGTCACCGACCGCCATGAAAATCATCGATTTCATCGCCAGTCGCGGCAAGCGGCACTATGCCGTCCCGTCGCTCAAGGCTGGCGACGGCGACGATGCAGATGACGAAGATTGAGGCCACTCGGACGGGCCTTGATCTCGCGCCAGACGCCAAGGTCGGCATCATTGCCGGCGGCGGCAGTTTGCCGGTCGAAGTCGCCAAGGCGCTTGCTGGGCAAGACAAGTCTCCCTTCGTGGTAATAGTGGCGGGCGAGGTCGACCGCATATCCGACTTCGACGCCTACGAGCAGGCGACGTTGAGGCTGGAGGATGTCGGCTCACTGCTGCCGACGCTCAAGAACCATCATGTTACCCATTTGGTGACAGCGGGCCATATCACACGCCGCCCCAGGCTGAGCGCCATGCGCCTCAATCTCGGCCTGCTCGCCTGGGTGCCCAGCCTTCTTGTCGGTGTAACCCAAGGCGACGACACCGTGCTGAAACTGTTCGTGCGAAGGGTCGAGCGCAGCGGCATCAAGGTTGTCGGCGCCCATGAGATCGTGCCGGAACTGATCGCGGCCGAAGGGACGCTGACCAAGGCTGCGCCGCGGAAATCCGACTGGCGCGACATCGAAGCGGCGCATACGGCGGCAAAGGCCATCGGCGCGCTGGATATCGGCCAAGCGGCTGTTGCGATCGGCGGCCGCGCCATCGCGCTGGAAGGCGTCGAGGGCACTGACGGATTGCTCGATCGAACAAAGCAGTTGCGCGGCCATGGCAGGCTGGCCGGCAGAACGCGCGGCGTTCTGGTCAAATGCGCCAAGCCCGGCCAGGAGTTGCGCGCCGACCTGCCCTCCATCGGCCCGCAGACGGTCGAGGCGGCGCATGCCGCCGGACTTGCCGGCATTGCCGTCGAGGCCGGTCGCTCGCTGGTTCTGGAAGGCCCCACCGTCGTCGCCCGTGCCAATGCGCTCGGCCTGTTCGTGATCGGCCTGCCTGCTGCGGAGCCGGTGCATGGCGACTGAGAAACCGCTGAAGATCGCGATCGTCGCCGGCGAAGAATCCGGCGATCTGCTTGGCGCCGACATTATAGAGGCGCTCAAACGCGCGACCGGCCGCGAGGTCCGGCTCGTCGGCATCGGCGGCCGGCATCTGCAGGCGCTCGGCCTCACGCCGCTCTTCGACGGCGGCGAGATCGCGCTGATGGGCCTGAGCGCCATCCTGCGCGACCTGCCGCGCCTGATGCGGCGGATCAGCCAGACGGGCAATGCGGTCGCCGGTGAAAAGCCCGACTGTCTCATCACCATCGACAGCCCGGATTTTTCGCTGCGCGTGGCTAAGAAGGTTCGTGCCGCCGATCCGGCAATCCCGATCGTCCACTATGTCTGCCCGAGCGTCTGGGCCTGGCGACCCGGCAGGGCGGTGGCGATGAAACCGTATGTCGATCATATCCTCTGCATCTTGCCCTTCGAGGTGAAGGAGCTCGCCCGCCTCGGTGGTCCGCCCGGCACCTATGTCGGCCATCGCCTTACGCACGATCCGGGCGTGATCGGCGCTGCCAAGGCGCAAAGCCTGCCGCGCGACCTGTCCGACGATCGTGTGAAGACACTGCTTGTGCTGCCCGGCTCGCGTCGCGGCGAGGTGCTACGGCTAGTCGGCCCGTTCGGTAAGACGATCTCGATCCTGCGCGCACGCGGACACCGCTTGCGCCTGCTGTTGCCGACGGTGCCGCATGTCGCCGACCTGGTCAGGGCTTCGGTGGCAAGCTGGGACGAGAAGCCGGAAATCATCCTTGATCCCGAACGCAAATGGCAGGCCTTCGGCAAGGCCGATGCAGCGCTGATCTCATCGGGAACGGTGTCGCTGGAATTGGCGCTGTCGGGTGTGCCGATGATCTCCTGCTACCGGCTCGATCCGGTCATGCGGATGGCCCAGCGCCTGATCACCGTATGGAGCGCCGCCTTGCCCAATCTCATCGCCGATCGCCCGATCGTGCCGGAAAGCTACAACGAATATGTGCGGCCGCACTATGTTGCGCGGCAGTTGGAGGCGCTTTTTTCCGACACCCCCTATCGCGCATGGCAGAAGGACGGTTTTGCCGAGGTGGCCAGACGCATGGCTGTCGACGGACCTTCCGGCGATATCGCTGCGGGGGTCGTGATGAGGTGCATCAAGGGAGCGAGTAGGGGTAGTGAGTAGTGAGTAGTGAGTAGTGAGTAGTGAGTAGATTGCAAAGAACCGCTCAGCGTCTAGAATTCTTATTTACTACTCACTACTCACTACTCACTTCTTCTCTTCATCGCTTTGCAATCGGCACGTAGTCGCGTTCCGGCGCACCTGTATAGAGCTGGCGCGGGCGACCGATCTTCTGGTGCGGATCCTCGATCATCTCTTTCCACTGCGCGATCCAGCCGACGGTACGAGCGACCGCGAACAGCACGGTGAACATGGTGGTGGGGAAGCCCAGCGCCTTCAGCGTGATGCCGGAATAGAAATCGACGTTCGGATAAAGCTTCTTCTCGATGAAATAGGAGTCGGTCAGCGCGATCTTTTCCAGTTCCATGGCGATGTCGAGCAGCGGGTCGTCCTTGATGCCCAGTTCACCCAAAACCTCATGTGCGGTCTTCTGCATGATCTTGGCGCGCGGGTCGTAGTTCTTGTAGACGCGGTGGCCAAAGCCCATCAACCGGAACGGATCGTTCTTGTCCTTGGCGCGGGCGATGAATTCCGGGATGTGGTCGACATGGCCGATCTCGCCCAGCATGTTCAAGGCCGCCTCGTTGGCGCCGCCATGGGCCGGTCCCCATAGGCAGGCAATGCCGGCGGCGATGCAGGCAAACGGGTTGGCGCCTGACGAGCCGGCGAGGCGGACGGTCGAGGTCGAGGCGTTCTGCTCGTGATCGGCATGCAGAATGAAGATGCGCTCCATCGCACGCGCCAGCACCGGGTTGATCTTGTATTCCTCGCACGGCACGGCAAAGCACATATGCAGGAAGTTGGCCGCGAAATTCAGCTCGTTCTTCGGGTAAATGAAGGGCTGACCGATGTGGTATTTATAGGCCATTGCCGCGATCGTCGGCATTTTGGCGATCAGCCGCATCGACGCGACCATGCGCTGATACGGGTCCGAGATGTCGGTGGAATCGTGATAGAAGGCTGACAGAGCGCCGACCACGCCGCACATCACCGCCATCGGATGCGCGTCGCGGCGAAAGCCGGTGAAGAAGCGCGACATCTGCTCGTGCACCATGGTGTGGCGCGTCACCCGGTAGTCGAAATCGTCCTTCTGCGCCTTGGTCGGCAATTCACCATAGAGCAAGAGATAGCAGACTTCGAGGAAGTCGCCGTGCTCGGCCAGCTGGTCGATCGGATAACCGCGATGCAAAAGGATGCCGGCATCGCCATCGATAAAGGTGATTTCCGACTCGCAGCTTGCCGTCGACGTGAAGCCGGGATCGTAGGTGAACGCCCCGGTGGTGCTGTAAAGCGAGCCGATGTCGATGACATCAGGTCCGACCGAGCCGCTTCGCACCTTGAGCTCGTGAGTTTTGCCGCCGAATTCAAGTTTAGCAGTCGACGCGTGGGTTTTGCCGCCAAATTCCATCTTTGTCGCAGCTTCGGACATTGCAAACTCCTTTTGGTTTTCTCATGCCGGCAAAGGCGAAATATCTGCAACGCAACACGTCGAAAGCATCGGAGTTCGCGCGTTTGCGCCCGCAATTGGATTTGCGTGCCAAATTGGGCCAAGACCTAATGTTGCACTGCGAAACCCACCTTTCAATGCCAATCTTCTTGGGCCAGTTTTGCTAATCGATTTGATCCGCGACGCGCGCCAGGCTTTCCTCACGGCCAAGCACGGCAAACACGTCGAACACGCCGGGCGAGGTGCTTTTGCCGGTGAGCGCGGCGCGCAAAGGTTGGGCCACAGCGCCGAGCTTATGGCCGCCGGCCACCGCATATTCCCTGATCGCGGCTTCCGCCGCTTCGGCCGTCCAGTCGCCTGAAATCGCCTTCAGCGCCGCGTGGGCGCCCCGCAGGATCTCGCGCGCTTCACCGCCGAGCAATGCAGCCGCCTTCTCGTCGATCGGCAGCGGCCGCTCGGCAAACAGGAAGGCGGCACCGTCGGCCAGTTCGACCAGCGTCTTGGCGCGCTCCTTTAGGCCTGGCAGCGCGGCGAGCATCTGTGCCTTGCGCGTGTCGTCGAGGCGCGCTGCGATCGCCGGGCCGCCTTCGAGATAGGGCAAGGTGTTGATGAAGATATCGAGCAATTCGGCGTCGTTCATGCGGCGCATATGCACGCCGTTCAGCGCCTCGAGCTTGGCGAAGTCGAAGCGGGCGGCCCCCTTGTTGACGTCGCCGATGTCGAACCAGGCAATCATGTCGGCGATCGACATGACCTCGTCGTCGCCGTGGCTCCAGCCGAGCCGCGCCAGGTAGTTGAGCAGTGCCTCAGGCAGGTACCCCATGGCACGATAGGCTTCGACGCCGAGGGCGCCGTGCCGCTTCGACAGCTTGGCGCCGTCGGCGCCATGGATCAGTGGGATATGCGACATCGACGGCACGTCCCAGCCCATGGCTCGATAGATCACCATCTGGCGGGCGGCATTGGTCAGATGATCGTCGCCGCGGATGATGTGGGTGATGCCCATGTCGTGGTCGTCGACGACGACGGCATGCATATAGGTCGGATTGCCGTCCGAGCGCAGGATGATGAAATCGTCGAGATCCTTGTTGGAGAAGCGGACTTCGCCCTGCACGAGATCATGCACCACCGTCTCGCCGTCGGCCGGCGCCTTGATTCGGATCGCGCCCTTGGCGCCGGCTGGCGCCTCGGACGGGTCGCGGTCGCGCCAGCGGCCGTCATAGCGGGGAGGCAAGCCCTTGGCCCGCGCGCTCTCACGCATCGCTTCCAGTTCAGCCGGCGTAGCGTAGCAGTAATAGGCCTTGCCCATGCGCACCAGTTCCTCGGCGACCACGCGGTGGCGCGGCGCGCGCTCGAACTGCGATACCGGCTCGCCGTCCCAGGTGAGGCCGAGCCAGGAGAGTCCGTCGAGGATGGCGGCGGTTGCCGCATCGGTCGAACGCTCACGATCGGTGTCCTCGATGCGCAGCAGCATCGTGCCGCCGGTGTGTTTCGCATACAGCCAGTTGAACAGCGCCGTGCGCGCGCCGCCAATATGCAGGAAGCCGGTGGGCGAGGGGGCGAAACGGGTGACGACCTTGTCGGACATGGAACTCTCAGGCAAGCGCAGGAAGCGGATGTGATTGCGCGGACTTTCGCGCGTCGCGCGTTCATGTAGCATAGGAGGTCAAGGGCGCAAGGGGCAGACCCGATGGCTGGACCAGGCCGCGGCGCGGACAAGAGCGAGGGCACGACCACAAGCGTCAGCGAACGATCGCTGTTTGCCGACGTTCCCCACGCCGAGCCGCTACCCGTTTCGCTGCCTGCGTCGCACCCGGGCATTCAGCCCCTTTCGCCGGACCGCGCCGCGCCAACACCGGCTCCAACACCCGGGCCTGTCATTCGTTTCCGCCGACAGCTTAGCCATCTTTCACCATCCGGTATCCGCAACAGCGTGGCCTCGGCAGCCGGCCTGGAACTAGACCGCGGCGTCGCCTTTCTGCTGGTGCCGGTTTTTCTGGCATGCGGGGTGATCGTCTATTTTTCGCTTGCCGTCGAACCGGACTTTCCGCAGCCTATTGCCGTCGTGGTCCTCACGGCATTGTGTGCGGCAGTGACACGCTCATGGCGCAAAACGCATCTGTGCTTCATGGCAGCGTTGCTGTGCGCACTCGGGCTACTCGCCGCCAAGGTTGAAACCTGGCGCGTGGGAACGCAGATGCTCGGCTCGGAAATCCAGACCCAGCTCACCGGCCGTGTCGTTAGGCTCGATCAGATGGCGAACGGCCGGATCAGGCTGACCATCGACGTGATGTCGACCGCCCGGCCGACACTGCGTTATGCGCCGGAACGTGTCAGGGTTTCGGCACGCAAAATTCCCGCTGAGATGACCGCAGGCTCGGTGGCAACCGGCTATGTGAGGCTTCTGCCTCCGACTGGCCCGGTTAGGCCGGACAGTTATGACTTCTCCTTCGACAGCTATTTCGCCGGTATCGGTGCCAGTGGCTTTTTCCTCGGCAATCCGAAGATCGTCGTTTCCGAAGATGCACCGTTCGCCGCGCGCATTTCTTCCTCGATCGAAAAGGCGCGTGAAACCATCGCCGACCATATCAGGGACAGCATCGGTGGCGCCGAGGGGGAGATTGCCGCCGCGCTGATCGTCGGCGTGCGTGCCGGCATTCCCGAAGAGATAAACGAATCGATGCGGCGCACCGGCATCTACCACATCATCTCGATTTCCGGCCTGCACATGGCGCTTGTCGCCGGCACCATCATGGGATTGCTGCGCGGCGCCTTTGCGCTGGTTCCCGATTTTTCGTCGCGCCGGCCGGTCAAAAAATATGCGGCTGCTGCCGCACTCGTTTCCATCGCTGCCTATCTGATTTTTTCCGGTATCGTGGTCGCGGCTGAACGCAGCTTTATCATGCTGGCGGTAATGCTTGTCGCCGTGCTGTTCGACCGGGCGGCACTCACCATGCGCAATCTGGCGATTTCGGCCATCGCCGTCATCGTCGTGTCGCCGCACGAGGTGGTCGGCCCAAGCTTCCAGATGTCCTTCGCCGCGACCGCTGCTCTCGTGGGCGCCTATGCCGGCTGGTCCGACTATCGTGCCGACAAGGCCACCGCGCCGCCACAGCGACGGTCAACGATCGCTTTCGTCACGCGAAAACTTGCCGCTGGGACAGGTACCATCGCAATGACCTCCATCATTGCCGGCAGCGCCACCGCACTCTTCGCCATCTGGCACTTCCAGCGCGTCTCGCCGCTCAGCCTGTTCGCCAATCTGGCCGTCATGCCGATCGTCACGGTCGTGATGTTCCTGGCCGTCGTCAGCGCCTTGGCAATGCCGTTCGGCTTCGACGGCCCTTTCCTATACATGATGGGCAAGGGGCTGACGGCCATGATTGCAATATCGGGATGGATCTCCGAGCGGTCGCCGGTCGATGCCGTCGGGCTGATCTCGTTGCAGTCGGTTCTGCTGGTGACGGCCGCCCTGGTCATCGCCACGATGGCAACGACATGGTTGCGGCTTGCGGCACTTCCCTTTGCGCTCGCCGGCCTGCTGACGATTTCCGAGACGCGCACCCCCGACGTGCTGATTTCGGAAGATGCGCATCTGGTGGCGCTGCCGATCGGCGGCGGCGAACTTGCCGTCAACCGGGTGCACTCGAACGAATTCACCACCGACAACTGGAAACATGCGCTGGTTTCAGCGACCATTGTCGAGCCGGAGACATTCGAAAAAGGAGACGTGCGGTTCGACATCGTCGACCCGGCCGACCTGCCGCCGGGAGCGCCCTTCTACTGCACTGCCGGCCTGTGCCTCGCCCGGCACCAGTCCGGCGCGATCATCGCGCTCGCCGACGACCGCAAAACCGCACGGCCAGCCTGTGCCTTTGCGGATTTGATCGTCATCGATGATGCCACAGCCTATTATAATCCCTGCCGCAATCCGCTGGTTCTCGTCGTCACCAAACGGCAGCTCGCTCGCATGGGCAGTGCCGCCGTCTTTTTCGATCCGCTATCTGCGACGACGCGCGCAGAAATCCGTTTTGCCGTCAGACAGCCCTATAGGCCTTGGCATGAGCAGCGGAGATTTTCGCGCGAGGCGAGGGGCCTGCCGCCATACCGCAGGGCCGAGAAACCCAAAAAGCCTGCCGTTCAGTAACGCCGGATCAGTCCGACGAGCTTGCCTTGCACCTTGACCCTGTCCGGCCCGAAGATGCGCGTCTCATAGGCCGGATTGGCGGCTTCCAGTGCGATCGAGGCACCTTTGCGGCGGAACCGCTTCAGCGTCGCTTCCTCGTCGTCGACCAAGGCGACGATGATCTCGCCAGGCTGGGCGGTGTCGGCGTTGCGGATGATGACCGTGTCGCCGTCGAAAATGCCGGCCTCGATCATCGAGTCACCCTTGACCTCCAGCGCGTAGTGCGTGCCGCCGGTGATCATGTCCGGTGGTACCGAAATCGAATGCGTCTGGTGCTGGATGGCGTCGATCGGCACACCGGCAGCGATGCGGCCCATCACCGGTATGGAGATGGTGGCAACGACGTCGTCGTCATTGCCGGCTGCGGGCATGCGCGAAGGCGCCGGCTTGATCTGTCGTCCGAGGCTGCCCTGCCCAAGGCTGCCCTGAATGACGCTTGGCGAGAATTTGCGCGCCGCATTGAGGCCGGGCGCGATCGAATCGGGCAGGCGCAGCACCTCCAGCGCGCGGGCGCGGTTGGGCAGGCGGCGAATGAAACCGCGCTCCTCCAGTGCAGTGATCAGCCGATGGATCCCCGACTTCGAGGCGAGGTCGAGCGCTTCCTTCATCTCGTCGAACGAGGGCGGAATGCCGCTTTCCTTCAGCCGCTCGTGGATGAACATCAGCAGTTCATGTTGTTTGCGTGTCAGCATCGCGACCCCCAACAGAATCAGAAAAACAAACCCAGAACAAACACTATCTGTTCCAGTTGTGTTCCGCAACCGTTTAAAATTTAATGAATGTGTTGACGTTTTGTTCAGCGTAGCATCAGCACGCTGCACGCGGCGCCCGTCGCGGCTGGGGGAGCGAACGGCTCGCGCACGATCAGCCCGTTGGCGTCGGCCAGCATTTTGAGCATCGAGGAATCCTGGATGCCGAACGGGGTCGCCAGCAGCGTGCCGGCTTCTTCGCTAACCACGGCGCGTACATAGTCCTGCCTGAGATCGTTGGCCGGCATGGCGGCGCCGAGCCGCGCCTGACGCATGTCCTGCCGGAAGGCGCGGCCGCCGAGCCGCGCAAGCAGCGGCGTCAGAAAGAGCTGCGTGCAGACCAGGCTCGCCACCGGATTGCCAGGCAGGCCGATGCAGCGGATGTCACCCAGCCGCCCGAACATCAGCGGCTTGCCGGGCCGCATGGCGATTTTCCAGAAATCGAGCGTCATGCCTTCACCGGTCAGCACGTCATGGACCAGGTCATGGTCGCCGACCGAGGCGCCGCCCAGCGTGACGATGACGTCGGCGCCTGCGTCGACCGCTTGTTTCACCAGCGTGGCGATCGCCTCCTTGCGGTCGGGGGCGATGCCGAGATCGAGCGCGCTGGCGCCGACCGAGCGGGCCGCGGCGGCGACGCCATAGGCATTGGACGAGATGATCTGGTCGGGGCCAAGGTCGCTGCCCGGCGGCAGCAATTCGTCGCCGGTGGCGATGATGGCGACCAACGGCCGTTTCACCACGCTGACCTGCGGGTGGTTGGCCGACGCCGCCAGCGACAATGCCGCCGGATCAAGCGGGCGGCCTTTCTCCAGCAGGACGTCGCCCTTCGAGAAATCGAGCCCGAGGCGGCGGATGTTGCGGCCTTCAACCGTCGACGCGGTCACTTCGATGCTGCCGCCGCCGAGGTCGCGGACATTCTCCTGGATGACGATGGTGTCCGCGCCTGCAGGAAGCGGCGCGCCGGTGAAGATGCGCACGGCCTGCGCCGGGCCGACTGTTCCGGCAAAGCCGCGTCCGGCCGGCGCCATGCCGATCACCGAAAGTCTTGCGGGCACGGATGCGACATCCTCGGCCCGCACGGCATAGCCGTCCATGGCGGACGCGTTGAACGGCGGCTGGGTGCGGAGCGCCAGGAGCGGCTCCGCCAGCACGCGGTCGGCGGCGTCCATCAGGGCGACGCTTTCAGCCTGCAAGGGCGCAGCATCCTCAAGCAGGCGCTCGAGCGCCTCGGCGACCGGAAGCAGTGCCATTATTAGCCTGCCCCCTTGGCATCCGCCTTGTAGTCGCCGGATTTGCCGCCGGTCTTTTCCGCCAGCCTGATGCCCGAGATCACCATGGCGCGGTCGACCGCCTTGGCCATGTCATAGATGGTCAGGCAGGCGACCGAGACGGCGGTCAGCGCTTCCATCTCGACGCCGGTCTTACCGGTGACGCGGGCCAGCGCCGTGACCTTCAGGCCTGGCAGCGTCGCGTCCGGTTCGATGTCAATGGATACCTTGGTCAACAGCAGCGGATGGCAGAGCGGGATCAGCTCATGCGTCCTCTTGGCCGCCATGATGCCGGCGATGCGCGCCGTGCCCAGCACGTCGCCCTTCTTGGCATCGCCGTCGAGAATCATCTTCAGCGTTTCGGGCCGCATCGAGACAAGACCTTCGGCGATTGCCGTGCGCGTCGTCTCCGCCTTGTCGCCGACATCGACCATATTGGCTTCGCCTTTCGCGCCAAGATGGGTGAGGGCGGCCGTCATCGTCAGGTCACCTTAGCGCGACGTGCGTCCGTCTGGACGCGCAAAGCACGCTCTAACACTTTGAATCTATGCATCGTGCTCTCCGAAAATCGATTCCGATTTTCGGGCCGATGCAATGGCGGGCGCATTGCCCGTCAAAAGCAGGCGCGTCGCAGTGGCCACGTCCTGTTGCCGCATCAGGCTCTCGCCGACGAGGAACGTACCGATGTCGCTCCGTTGCAGCCTGCGGCAGTCTTCGTGCGAGAAAATACCGCTCTCGCTGACCAGCAGGCGGTCTGCCGGCATCATCGTCGCGAGCCGCTCCGAGGTCTCGATGCTGGTTTCGAACGTCCGGAGATTGCGGTTGTTGATGCCGATCAGCCGCGATGACAGTTTCAGCGCGCGTTCCGTCTCAGCCTCGTCATGCACTTCGACCAGCGCGTCCATGCCGAGTTCGAACGCCGTCGTTTCGAGTTCCCTGGCCACGGCGTCATCGACGCTCGCCATGATGATCAGGATGGCGTCAGCGCCCCACGCACGGGCTTCGAATACCTGATAAGGCTCGAACAGAAAATCCTTGCGCAAAGCGGGCAATGTCACGGCGTTGCGCGCATCGGTGAGGAATTCAGGCGCACCCTGGAAGGACGGCGCGTCGGTCAGCACCGAAAGGCAGGCGGCGCCACCTTTCGCATAGGCCCTGGCCAGTGCCGGCGGATCGAAATCGGCACGGATCAGGCCCTTGGACGGGCTGGCCTTCTTGATCTCGGCGATCAGCGCGAAGCTGCCGGATTTGCGCCTGGCTTCAAGAGCCGAGAGAAAGCCGCGCGCTGCGTCGGTGTCCTTCGCCCGCGCCTTGACCTCGGCAAGCGGCACGCGCGCCTTCGCCGCGGCGATCTCGTCGCGCTTGTAGGCTTCGATCTTGCGCAGGATATCAGACACGGCTCTATCCGTTCGAAATCTCGACCAGCCGATCGAGCACTTTCAGCGCCCGGCCACTGTCGATGGCTTGCGCCGCCGTCGCCATGCCGTCGGCAAGCGTCGTCGCCTTGCCCGCCACCACCAGCCCCGCGCCGGCGTTCATCAGCACCGTATCACGAAAGGCGCCGGCAGCGCCGCCCAGCATGTCGCGCAGCGCCTGGGCGTTGTAGGCGGCATCGCCGCCGCGCAACTCGTCCTTGGTGTGCCGCTTCAGCCCAACCGCTTCCGGTGTCAGCGTAAAGGTTCGGATCTCGCCGCCGACCAGTTCGGCCACTTGGGTTTCACCGGTGGTGGTGATCTCGTCATAACCGTCGCCATGGGCGACCCAGGCGTGGTCGGCGCCCAGTGCCTTCAGCGTCTCGGCCACCGGCATGATCCATTCCGGCAAGAAGACGCCGACCATCTGCCGGCTCACACTGGCCGGATTAGAGAGCGGGCCAAGCAGGTTGAAGATGGTGCGGGTGCCGAGCTCGACGCGGATCGGACCGACATGCTTCATCGCCGGATGATGCGCCGGCGCGAACATGAAGCCGACGCCTGCATCGTGGATGCAGTGGCCGATCGTTTCCGGCGGGATATCGATCTTGACGCCGAGCGCGGTCAGCACGTCGGCGGCGCCGGTCTGCGAGGACAGTCCGCGATTGCCGTGCTTGGCCACCGGCACGCCGCAGGCGGCGATGACGAAGGCGGATGCGGTCGAGATGTTGACGCTGTGCGAATTGTCGCCGCCGGTGCCGACGATGTCGATCGCGCCAGCGGGCGCGTCGACGCGCAGCATCTTGGCGCGCATGGTGGCGACGGCGCCGGAAATCTCGCTCACCGTCTCGCCGCGCACGCGCAGCGCCATCAGGAAGCCGCCGATCTGGCCGGGCGTAGCGTCGCCCGACATGATGATGTCGAAGGCCTCGCGCGCTTCCTCGAAGGAAAGAGAATTGCCTGCGGCGACCTTGGCGATATGGGTCTTGAGCGCGCTCATCTGGTCAGGGCTTGGGCAACGGCGGTCTGGTCGATGCGAATGTCATATTGCGTCTGCAGCTGCGCCACCAGCTGGTCGAGCAGGTCATCGGACATGCCGGCGGTGAACGATTTCTGCGCCTCATCCGGCACCGAGCTGGCGTCGGCTCCGGCAGGCTCGAAGACTTCGGCGATCTTGAACAGGATCTGTCCGTCGCCGGTGGGCGAGGGGATCAATCCGGTCCCGCCTTGGCCTTCGCTGAACATCGCAGCCGCCCCTTCCTTGCCGAAATCGACGTCGTCCGCCTCGCGCTTGACGCCGCGCTTGGTCTGCTTCTCGAGCTTGAGCTCGCTCGCGATCACATCGAGCGTAGCGCCGGCATCGAGACGCTTTTCGAGTTCGCCCGCTTTTGCGGTGAGCCGCTTGGTCGTTTCCGCCGCCGTCCAGTCGGCCACCACCTTCTGGCGGACTTCATCCAGCGTGCGGTCGCGGGCCGGCGTGATCGACTCCACCTCGTAGAACACGAAGCCGTTGTCGGCGGTGGTGAGGTCGGGATTCTCGGTGCCGGGTTCGGCGTCGAACACCGCCTTAATGAGTTCCGGCGATTCCGGCAGGTCCTTGACGATGGTGCCGTCCGGCCTCAGGCCGGTGCGATCGATCGTGTCGATGGTGACGACCTTCAGCTTCAGTTTTTCAGCCGCTTCCTTGAGCGTGCTGCCCGAAGCGCGGATATCTTCGTAATTGTCATGCACGTCCAACAGAATGCGGCTTGCCTCGCCCAGCGCCAGATCCCTGCGGATATCGGCGGACACTTCGGCCAGCGGCTTCACCACTTCGGGCTTGATGTCGGTGACGCGCAGCAGCACCGGACCGAAGGCGCCCTGAACGACCGGACTGACTTCGTTGACATTGAGCGCAAACGCCGCATCCGCCACCGCCTTGTCGGCGATCTTGTCCTTGGACAGCGTGCCGAGCAGCGTGTCGGCTTGCGTCTTGCCCTCGGCGGCGACGATCTTGTCGAAGGTCGCGCCGGTCTTGAGTGAATCGAGCGCGGCCTTCGCGGCATCAGGCGTTTTGAACACGAGCTGTTCGATGGTGCGCGTTTCCGGCGTGGTGTAGCGCCCCTTGTTCTTGTTGTAGTCGTCGCTGACCTGTTGGTCGGTCACGGCGCTCAGATCCATGATGTCTTGCGGCTCGAGCCTGACATAGGAGAATTTGCGGTATTCGGGCGCCGCATAGGTCTTTTTGTTTTCCTCGAAATAAGCTGAAAGCGCAGTGTCGGATGGCGCTTCAATCGGCTCGACCAGCGATTTCGGCAAGGTCAGATAGTCAATGGTGCGGTCTTCGCCACGATAAAGCGCGACTGCCTTCAAGAAAGTATCCGGAGCCTTGAGGCCGTCCGAAACCGCCTCGACGATCTGCTGGCGCACAGCCACCTGGGCGCGATTCCTCAGATAGTCTTCCGGCCGCATGCCGACCTGTTGCAGTATGTATTCGAAAGTCCTTCTGTCGAAGGTGCCGCCGGGACCCTTGAAGGCCGGGTCTTCATGCGTGAGTTGGGCCAGCCGGTCCTTGGACAGCCCTAGTCCGAGCTTGCGGGCCTGCTCATCGAGAACGGCGCCCGACACGAGTTGCGCCAGCACCTGGTTGTCGAGGCCGAGCGCCGTCGCCTGCTCGCGGCTGATGCGCTGGCCGAATTGCTGCGACATCACGCTGATCTGGCGATCATAGGCGAGGCGATACTCGTTGATCGACACTTTGGTGCCTCCGGCCGTGACAACTGCATCGTGGCCTGCAAAACCACCGACCAGCTGCCCGGAAATGCCCCAGACGGCGAAGCTCAACACCAACAATATCAGCAGTGCCTTCGCGACCCAGGTCCCCGCCGCGCTTCTCAAGATACTAAGCATGGTCACTTCCGATTTTTGCGCATTTTCGCATGCGCCGAGTCTGAAACAAGCGCAATAGCGTCCTTCCGGCCCACTGTCGATTGCTTTGTGGGCTGAGTTTGGTAGTGAGGACGCAGCCGAATATCGCCCGGAGGAACAAATCCCATGACGCCAGGAATCCGCCCGCTGGTCGCAGGCAACTGGAAAATGAACGGCACCAGGGCCTCGCTCAACGAACTCAGGATGATCGGCAACGGCTTTATGAGCGGGCTCGACGCGGAAACCGAAGCGCTGGTCTGCGTTCCGGCGACGCTGCTGGCGCATGCCGCAGAGATTTTGTCGCGCACGCCGGTCCGGGCCGGGGGCGAGGATTGCCACACCAAGGAGAGCGGCGCCCATACCGGCTGTATTTCGGCCGAGATGCTGAAAGACGCGGGCGCCAGCCACGTCATCGTCGGCCATTCCGAACGCCGCGCCGATCACAATGAGGACGACGCCATTGTACAGGCCAAGGCGTCCGCCGCGTGGCGAGCCGGACTGGTAGCCATCATCTGCATCGGTGAGACGAGAGCCGAACGCGAGGCAGGCGCGACGCTCGACGTGCTGTCGCGCCAGGTCGCCGGCTCGGTGCCGCCCGACGCCACGGCGTCGAATACCGTCATCGCCTACGAGCCGGTATGGGCGATCGGCACGGGACTGACGCCGACCGCCGCCGACGTTGCTGAGGCGCATGTGCATATTCGCGAAAAACTGTCGGAAAAGCTTGGCAGCGCGGCGGCGAAGATGCGCATCCTCTATGGCGGCTCGGTCAAGCCGTCGAACGCGGTCGAACTGCTCGGCGTGAAAAATGTCGATGGCGCGCTGGTCGGCGGCGCCAGTCTGAAGGCGGCGGACTTTCTCGGCATCGCCGAAGCCTATCGAAATATCTCGTAGCATCGAAAGGCTGTCGGACGCTTCGGATAGGCTGTGCCGCAGCGGAAATCGTTGCAAAGGGCGCATCGCTTCCCATATTCCGGCCACGGGCTTGGAAATGCCGTCAAAGCATTGTATTGAGCCGCCTCCAAATCACCGGCCGTATCCGCGGCCGCGCAAGGCTTTGCCAGGGTAAACTATGGAAACCGTACTGATCGTCGTCCACCTCATGGTCGTGCTCGCTCTTGTCGGCGTGGTGCTGCTGCAGCGCTCCGAAGGCGGCGGCCTCGGCATCGGCGGCGGATCGGGCTTCATGACCGCGCGCGGCGCGGCCAACGCGCTGACGCGGGCGACGGCGATCCTGGCGGCGGCTTTCTTCGCCACCTCGCTGACATTGTCGATCGTCGCCCGTTACGGCGAAAAGCCGATCGACATTCTCGATCGTGTGCCTGCGACTAACGGTGCGGGCGGCGTGCTCAACCAGTTGCCTGGCACCACGGCGCCGACACCACCTTCCGGCAATACGGCGCCAACGCCGCCTACCGGCAATACGGCGCCAACGCCGCCTTCCGGAAGTGATGCCGCAGCCCCGGCGCCGGCTGCGCCGCCTGCGGCGGGTTCGACCACGCCGCCGGCCACAAACGGCGTCACCCTGCCAGTAACGCCGCAGGTTCCAAACCAGTAATCAGCAGACGTTCGGCGCCGCGATCTGTTGTTGTTTGAACACAGTCGCGGCAAATGCCGCACGATCGCGAGGATTCGACCGGGCACGGCACGACAGGGCGCTTGAGGCGTCTCCGATTAATCGACTATAGATTGCGCGCGGCACTTTCGGGGTCCTTGGGGGACGCCGGGCGACGCCGTGGGCAACAAGCATTGAACGATCGGATCTTCGCCATGCAGCTTCGCAGCTTCATTTTAGCCGGCCTTTGTGCCGTGCTCACCCTTGGTGCGCCCGCTTACGCGGCCATGCCGGCGGGTAATTCGGCTCCTAAAGCCGCAGTAACAACTGACGTTGTCAACGTCGCTGCCAAAAGCGATACGGCGCAGCTTAGGCTGCTCAAGAAGAAGAAAAACCCGACCGCGGACGATCTTGCCCAAATCAGCAAGATCGAAGCCAAGATCGCGGCCGACAAGGAGGCCGCTCGAGCCAAGGCGCTCGAGGCCACGAAGCTGGCGATGCGCGAGGCGGCCAAAGCCAAGGCCGACGCGGAACGGCAAGCGTTTCTTGCCAAGAAGGGGCTTGCCAAGAAGGATACGTCCGCTGCCCGGCTGGCTAAGAAGACGACCATCAAGTTCATCGAACCGGTTCAACCCATCGCACCGATCCAGTCGGCCGAGCCAGTTTCCGCCGAGGCCATGAATGTCGCATTGACCGGCAACAACGGGGAATTGCGCAGCGAGCCGGTTGGACAGAAGCCGCAGAGCGTCGGGCTGTTCGCAGGCCTGTTCGGCGGCACGTCCTCGTCGATGTCGCTGCTCCCCGAGACCCGCGCTCTCGATGCCGCACTCGCCAGGAAGGAAGCCAAGAAGCAGTTCAAGGTGAAGCCGGAGTTCGTTCCGCAAGAGGTCGAGTTCACCGGCTACAGCCCCGGTACCATCGTCATCGATACCAGCGCGCGTCGCCTCTACCTCGTCGAATCTTCATGGACCGCCCGCCGTTATGCGATTGCGGTCGGTCGCGACGGCCTGCAGTTCAAGGGCACGGTCGCCGTCGGCGACAAGCAGGAGTGGCCGCGCTGGATCCCGACGCTCGAGATGCAGAAGCGCGAGCCGAAGAATTACGGCCGGTACAAGGACGGCATGCCCGGCGGCGGCGAAAATCCGCTCGGCGCGCGCGCCATCTATCTCTACGAGGGCAAGAAGGACACACATCTGCGCATTCACGGCACCATCGCGCCGCAGTCGATCGGAACGAGCGCCTCCAACGGCTGCTTCCGCATGATCAACGAGCACGTGATGGACCTCTACCGCCGGGTGAAAGTAGGCACCAAGGTCGTCATCATCTGACGCCTTAACGGGTCATCCCAAAAGGGCCGGGTCTCGCCGGCCCTTTTGTTTTGGTTCACGCACCACCAGAGCGCCTTCTTGGGAAAAAGCCTTCGCGGTGGTTTTTTCTCTGGCGGAATCAATTCGGCCGCGTTAAGCGATGACTCCCATGGCGCGATATGTATTCATCACAGGCGGCGTGGTTTCCTCACTTGGAAAAGGCATCGCTGCAGCGGCCCTAGGGGCTCTCTTGCAGGCGCGAGGCTATCGCGCACGCATCAAAAAGCTCGATCCCTATCTCAACGTCGATCCCGGCACGATGTCGCCATACCAGCATGGCGAGGTCTTCGTGACCGACGACGGCGCCGAGACCGATCTCGACCTTGGCCACTATGAGCGGTTCACCGGCCGCTCGGCCAACCAGCAGGACAATATCACCACAGGCCGCATCTACAAGAACATCATCGAGCGGGAGCGGCGCGGCGACTATCTTGGCGCCACCGTGCAAGTGATTCCGCACGTCACCGACGAGATCAAGAATTTCATTCTCAACGGCAACGACGACTATGACTTCGTCCTGTGCGAGATCGGCGGCACCGTCGGCGACATCGAGGCGATGCCGTTCCTGGAGGCGATCCGCCAGCTCGGCAACGACCTGCCGCGCAACAACGCCGTCTACGTGCACCTGACGCTTATGCCCTACATTCCAACGGCGGGCGAATTGAAGACCAAGCCGACCCAGCATTCGGTCAAGGAATTGCGCGGCATCGGCATCGCACCCGATATTCTGCTGGTCCGCGCCGACCGCCCCATCCCCAGGGAAGAGCGCCGCAAACTGTCGCTGTTCTGCAATGTCCGCGAGAGCGCGGTCATCCAGGCGCTCGACGTGCCGCACATCTACGACGTGCCGATGGCCTATCACAATGAAGGGCTGGATTCGGAAGTGCTGGCCGCCTTCGGCATCGATCCGGCGCCGAAGCCGCGCATGGAGCCCTGGCAAGCGGTGTCCAACCGCATTCACAATCCGGAAGGCGAGGTGACCATCGCCGTCGTCGGCAAGTATACCGGCCTCAAGGACGCGTACAAATCGCTGATCGAGGCGCTGTCGCATGGCGGCCTCGCCAACCACGTCAAGGTCAAGCTCGACTGGATCGAGAGCGAGATATTCGAGAAGGAAGATCCGGCGCCGTGGCTGGAAAAGGTCCACGGCATTCTGGTCCCCGGCGGTTTTGGCGAGCGCGGAGCGGAAGGCAAGATCCTGGCAGCGAAGTTCGCCCGCGAGCGAAAAGTGCCGTATTTCGGCATCTGCTTCGGCATGCAGATGGCCTGCATCGAGGCCGCGCGTTCGCTGGCCGGCGTCGAGAATGCCTCGTCGACCGAGTTCGGCCCGACCGAGGAACCGGTCGTCGGCCTGATGACCGAATGGCTGAAAGGCAACATGCTGGAGAAGCGCAGGGAAACCGGCGACCTCGGCGGCACGATGCGGCTCGGTGCCTATCAGGCGGACCTCGCCAAGGGCTCGAAAATCGCCGACATCTACGGTGACACGCAGATTTCCGAGCGCCACCGCCACCGCTATGAGGTCAATGTCGACTACAAGGAGCGGCTCGAGGATTGCGGCCTGGTCTTTGCCGGCATGTCGCCGGACGGCGTGCTGCCGGAAACGGTCGAATACCCCGACCATCCCTGGTTCATCGGCGTGCAGTATCATCCCGAACTGAAAAGCCGGCCGCTCGACCCGCACCCGCTGTTTGCCAGCTTCATCGAAGCGGCGGTGGAGCAGAGCCGCTTGGTCTAAGCCGATAGGTTACCATGCAAACCTACGTCGCTCTGCTTTACAGCATCGTCCTGGGCGAGGGGGGGCGTGTCGTCATGTCCGATCTCAGGGCCATGACGGAAGGCCTGGGGCTGAACAACCCGCGCACGCTGGTGGCGACCGGCAATCTGGTCTTCGAGACGAAAGAGACAGAAATTGCCGCGCTGGAGCGCCGATTGGAGACGGCGTTCCAAAAGACCTGCGGCCGCCATGTCGACATCATCGTGCGCCGCGCGGATGACTGGTTGAGGCTTGCGGCCGGCAATCCGTTTCCCGCCGAATCGGCTGCCGCCGCGGATCAGGTAGCGGTGCGTGTGATGCGCAAGCCCGTTCCCGCTGAGGCCGTCGCGGCGCTGGAGGCCTATGTCGGCAAGGATGAGCGGATGCAGGCGGTCGGCGGCGACATCTGGATCGCATTTTCCCGCGAGACGCCAAGTTCGCGGTTGCTTGCAGCGGCAAGCCATAAACGGCTCGGGGTCGGCACCTCGCGCAACTGGAATACAGTGCGCAGGCTGGCCGAGATGGTCGGTGAATAGGGCCACAAGCAAGGGGAGAAGGGGGAAATTATGTCATGCCTTCGCCGCTCCGGCTCCGGCGGAACGCGCCATTTTCCCTGTAAAGAGCCTCGACGCGAGGGAACCGGCAACCGATTGATTTGCCGGCTTAGGCCTTATAGGCATTCGATGAAATTCGCGCTTATCGGCGGTCAACGGTTCGCCACATGGTTGTCACGTTTGGTGATTCGATTTCGGCCGAGTGATGTGAAAGACTTCGTTTTAGCCGGGCCCCTTTTTTAGCCTCGGGCTCTGTTTGCCGGAAACCAAATGGCCAGCCGTAAGTTTAAAGGTTCGATCAAGCACATAGCGATCGACCGGGAGGAAACGATGGATCGCCTGCAATTCTTTACGCCTGTGCGGATTTCGCGCGGGCAGGAAAGCCCTGCCGAAGAAATTTATAGCGTAGCGGAAGCGATGGGGTTCTTGCGTAAATGGCCGACAGGCCGACGTGGGCCAGTCTACCAGTGCGCAGTGAATTGCTGCTCCGCTGCTTTGGCGGGCCGGATGTCGGCAGAGGAAGCAAGGAAGGCTTTTGCCGGCTTCGCCCGCATCACGCGCCTGCTCGACGACGACATGGCACTGCCGATGGGCGGCGAAAATACTGATAACGTGCATGCGCTGAGGCGATGAACGTTTATTTTTGCGCCCTGCCGCGTGGGTCCGATCTACCAAAGGCGCGGTGAATTGCTGCTTCGCGGCATGGCGGGCTCGGCGGCTCACGGGCCTGCTTCGAGGAAAGCCCGGGCAAACCCGGGTTGCGCTGCTTCTATCGTTCCATCGGGCAGCTTTAAAAGCCGGTCGATTGCGATGCCATAGAGCCGCAGCCGGTCGTCGAGCAGCCGCGCCGCTTCGTCGATATTTCCCTGCTCGGCTTTCAGTAAGGCGCGGTGCATCACATCCCGAAAGATCAGCCGCAGCTGCATAAACATTTCGGCAAAAGCTTCCGGGTCGGGCACGTCAAAGATGCCTTCCTCGCTTCCTTTCCTGAGCAGATCGGTGATTATCGGCATGGCCAATTCCCTGGCCGCCTGGTCGACCCGATGGAAGAGGGCAAGATTCTCGGGCCGGAACAGGACGAAAAATGTCTTGCGCAATTGCGGGGCAAGCTCGACGTTCAGCCGCCGCGAGCCGGCAAAGAGCGCATTGAGCCGGCCAAGCCCATCGAGTGACGGATCGTTGAGCACGGGCTGCAACTCGGTGAAGCTGTCGCGGGCGAGACGTGTGGCGAGCGCCTCCAGCAGGGCCTCTTTTGATGCGAAATAGTGGTAGAACGCGCCCTTCGACAGGCCGGCCTCGCGGATGATGTCGTTCACAGTCGTGTTGTCGTAGCCATGCTCGAAGAAAAGCCGCTGGGCGCAGTCGAGGAGCTCGGCGGATCGTATCTCCGGCGGCTTTATCACTCGGGGCAAAATCGATCCTCACAAAGTGCAGGTGGAGCAAGAGGAGCACGAACCGGTTCTTAATGCAACTTTTATAGACCGACGGTCGGTCTGGTGCTATATCTGTCCACTGCTCGACGTTCGGATTCGATCATGGAGGGAGAGTTTCTTGCGACGGATACGCTCGACTGTCGGCATTGTTCTTGTCGCGACTGCGGCTGCTTTCGGGGCTTGGTATCTGTGGCAACCGGCCAAGGTTTCGGTCGTGACGCCACAACGCGGCGACGCGGCGGAAATCGTTTACGCGAGCGGCTCCGTCGAGCCGCGAACCTGGGCCAAGGTGACTCCCGTGGTCCGCGAGAGGATCGTTGAGCAATGTAATTGCGAGGGGTCGAGGGTTGCACAAGGCGACGTGCTCGCCAAGCTCGACGACAGCGAGGCCCGGGCCGTGCTTGGCGAGCTCGAAGCGCGTCAAGCGCTTGCCCAGGAAGAGCTCCGGCGGCTGACGGTGCTTGCCGAAAGGCGTGCTGCGAGCCAGCAGGCGCTCGATCGTGCGCAGAGCGAGCTCGGCCAGATCGAGGCGCTGGTTGCCGGACAGAAAGCGCGACTCGACACCTACGTCTTACGAGCGCCGAGCGCCGGTGTCGTGCTCAGGCAGGACGGCGAGGTGGGTGAGGTCGCCGAGCTCGGCACGGTGTTATTCTGGGTCGGCGAGCCGAAGCCGCTCCTGGTGGTCGCCGAGGTCAACGAGGAGGATATCCCCCGGGTCGAGGTCGGCCAGCGCGCGCTGCTTAAATCGGATGCGTTCCTTAGGCAGAACCTGGAAGCGGTGGTCGACAGCATCACGCCCAAGGGCGATCCGGTGACGAAGACCTATCGCGTCCGTTTCCGCCTGCCGGACGATACGCCGCTTGGTATAGGCATGTCGACCGACGTGAACATCGTCATCCGCGTTTCGAAAAATGCGCTGTTGATCCCGCCCGCTGCGATGGATGGGAACAAGCTGTTCATAGTCGAAGGCGACAAGGCCCGGCGCCGTGAAATCCGAACCGGCATTCGCGGCACCAATGGCATCGAGGTTCTGTCAGGTGTCGACGAGAAGGCTCGCGTCATCTCGCCCTACCCCGCCGACCTGGCCGACGGGGGGCGCGTAAGCATCACCGCCGCCCAGGAGAGATAAAGCAACGATGCCTCTCATCTTCGACATCGCCATCACGCATATTGCCGGCCGCGGTCGCCAGACGCTGGTTGCCGTGATCGGCGTTGCGGTCGGTGTCGGATTCTCCATCGCCATGGCGGCGCTGATGCAGGGCGGGCAGGACGATTTCGTCAGGCAGCTCGTCGATACGATGCCGCATGTCGACATCACCGACGAGCAGCGCACCGCCCGCCGTCAGCCAGCCGAAAATGCCTTCGCGACAGTCGCGATCTCCGGGCTCAGGCCGCGCGACGATCGCCGCGGCATCATCAATCCGACCGCCGCGACCTCCTGGCTCGAGAGCTGGATTCCCGGCCGGTTCGCGGCAAGCCTCAAAACGCAGGGGGTGATCCGCTATTCCAGCCGCGAAGTGGGCGCGGCGATCATTGGGATCGAACCGGAGCGCGAGTCCGGCGTGTCGCCGATCGTCGGAGACTTCGTCGAAGGCAGCTTTTCGGCACTTGCCGCGGGCGGCAACAACGTGCTCATCGGCGACACGATGGCGAGCCGGCTCGGCGCCGGGTTCGGCGACTCGATAACGGCGGTCTCCTCCGAGGGGCTGACGCGCAACTTCAAGATCGCTGGCCTGTTCCACACCGGCACCACCGCGCGCGACGAAGGTGAGGCCTATGTACTGCTGAAGAACGCGCAGATCCTCTCCGCGCGTCCAAACGCAATCAACGAGATCCGCATCAAGCTCGACGATCCCAACCGCGCTCCGGCGGTGGCGCAGCGTGCCGAGGCCGAACTGGGCTACAAGGCCGTAGCGTGGCAGGAGGCGAATGAATCGATCCTCGAAGCGCTCGTCGTGCGCAACGTCATCATGTACACCGTCGTCGGCGCGATCATGCTGGTCGCTGGCTTCGGCATCTACAACATCATCTCGACCATCACGCACGAGAAGGCGCGCGACATCGCCATCATGAAGTCGCTTGGCTTTCCGGAGTCCGACATGCGCCGGCTCTTTCTGCTGGAAGGCGTGGCGATCGGCGCGGCCGGGTCCGTGCTCGGCGGGCTGTTCGGCGTTTCCATGACCTATGCACTGTCGCTTGTGCGTTTCGAGATCGCCGCGACCGGCCAGGAGATGACCCGGCTGCCGATCGCCTGGAGCTTGATGCACTACGTCATTGCGTCGGCTTTCGCGCTAGGCTCGGCGGCAGTGGCCGGCTACCTGCCGGCGCGCCGCGCGGCGCGCCTGAACCCCGTCGAGATCATCAGAGGCGCGTCATGAGCGCACTCATCGAGACCGAGAAACTGACGCGCGTGCTGCCCGAGACCGTTCCCGTCACGCTGGTCAAGGACATCACGCTCGCGATCAACGAGAGAGAATTCGTCGCCGTCACCGGTCCCTCCGGGTCCGGCAAATCCTCATTGCTCTATCTGCTCGGGCTGCTGGACCGGCCGACTGCCGGGAGGTTGAGAATAGGCGGCCGCGACACCGAGCCGATGAATGAAAGGGAGCGCGCGCGGACCAGGCTTTCGATGCTGGGCTTCGTGTTCCAGTTTCATTTTCTGCTGCCGGAGTTCACGGCGCGCGAAAATGTCGAAATCCCAATGCGCAAATTGGGCCGCCTGGCGCGGCCTCAGATGCGCGAACGGGCCGGGGAGCTGCTTTCATCCCTGGGGCTCGGCGAACATCTCGAGAAGCGGCCCGACCAGCTCTCGGGCGGCCAGCGTCAGCGCGTCGCGGTGGCGCGCTCGCTCGCCAATGACCCGCCGCTTATCCTCGCCGATGAGCCGACGGGGAGCCTCGACAGCAAGAGCTCCGAGCAGGTCTTCGCAATCCTGGAGAATCTTGTGCGCGAGCGCGGCAAGACCGTCGTGGCGGTTACGCATGATCTCGACATAGCTGCGCGCATGGATCGCCGCATTCACATCGTGGACGGGAAGATCGGCTGATCAGCTTCTCCAGTGGGCCGAGGCGATGGGCAGGGCGCGTTAATCCGATCGAGGTCACCTTGGCGCCTTCCTTATGGGGTTTCTCAAGCACGTCTGGCGCTTGCAGTCGATATACGAACCGTTAACTTAACTCAGAACGTCGAACTGGCGCAGTATTCAGGAGAACTGGTACATGACGCAGCGGCAGCGAATGCTCGTCACGACACTGCTTTTCTTGCCCGCTCGAACATGGGAATCACATTGTTGTTCGATGGCCGCTCGCCGTTGCCCGTCACCCGGTCGAGGTCGCCGCGCTTGCGAAGGCGGGCCGCGTCCAGAAGCATGCTGCCGGCCCATCGATAGACGTTGTTGTCGCGGACCATCTCGCGCATGGGCCGCATACGCTCGCGCTGTTCCTCCGGCGTCATGGTCAGCGCCTGCAGCAGCGCTTCGCTCGTCATGGCCGTATCGTAGGGATTGACGATCAATGCCTCCAGAAGTTCGCGCGAAGCGCCGGCAAAGGTGCTGAGCAACAACACGCCCTGTTCGTCGTCGCGCGCCGCGACGAATTCCTTGGCCACCAAGTTCATGCCGTCATGCAGGCTGGTGACCATGCATATGTCGGCGGCGCGATAGAATTCGTAGACCTGTTCCTGCGGGTGATGTTTGTCTACCATTAGGACAGGACTGTAATCCTCGCTGCCGTAGCGCTGGTTGAGCTCTTCGACGTAGCGGCGGCATTCATCGTGGAGTTGCCTGTAAGCCGGGAGTGTGCCGCGGCTGGGTGCTGCGATCTGTAGGAGAACCAGTTTCCCGACCCATTCGGGATGTCCCGTGAACAATTCTTCCAGCGCCCGGAAACGGTCGAGAATGCCCTTCGTGTAGTCGAGACGCTCGACGCCGACGCACAGTTTGACATCCTCTTTCAGTCCGAACCTCTCGCGCAGGCGGGCGCGGCATTCGTCGACATCAGGCAGTTTCGCCAAAAGTTCGGCCGGCCACTCTATGGAGATGGGATAGGCGTGCACCAGCGTCGTCTGTCCGCCGTAGGAGATCGCCGCATCGGCCCGCTCTATACGGCTTTCCAGAAAGCGATCGACGCTTTCGGCGAAATTGTTGGCATGGAACTGGGTATGGAAGCCGATGATGGAGCTGCCAAGCAAGCCCTCCAGGATCCGTTCACGCCATGGACAGATGCTGTACACTTCCGAGTTGGGCCATGGGATATGCCAGAAAGTGATGACGATCGCCTCGGGCAGGCGCTCTCGGATCATGCGCGGCAAGAGCGCGAAGTGATAGTCCTGGACCAGCACAATCGGCCGCTCGTTGCGCGCTTCGGCAACCACAGTATCGGCGAACTTCCGGTTGACGGCCTCATAGGCCTCCCAATCCGACGCACGGAAAATCGGGCGGGTGAAGGCGATATGGCAAAGCGGCCACAGACCTTCATTGGCGAAGCCCAGATAATAGCCCTGGTATTCTTCCTCCGTCAGCCAGACCCTGCGCAGCGCGTAGGACGGATTGCCAGGCGGCACCTCAATCCGGTCGTTCTTGTCGACCGTGAGGCGGTCCGCTGTTCCGCCGCCATAGGCGATCCAGGTGCCGGCACAGGCGCGGGTGATCGGCTCGAGCGCCGAAACCAGCCCGCTGGCCGGTACCAAGAGCTCGACGCTATCATCCTTGATGTTGTGGATATAGGGCTCGCGGTTGGATACCACGATCACCTGCGTCTCCGGCAGATCGTCCGCCAGGATCTTGCGCAAGGTGTCGGGCGACCATGTGATCAGTGCGGCATCGGCCGACTGGCCGTTCTTTTCAAACTCCCGCAGCACTTTGCGAGCCGCTTCCGAAGCCACGTCCTCGCCTGCGGCGTATGCGACCGCTGGTGTGTGGCTGTGGCGCCGTTGGAATACCGAGAACACCACGGCAACAGCGGAAAGGCCGAGGCTTGCAAGGATCAGAATCCAGAGTACCTCTATGCCATAGTCTGACATCGGAACAACGATTTTCCTCCGGTTGGTGGCCGTTTTTCTTTTTTCAAAGCCGGCCACTGGTGACAGGCCGCTGTGCGCCGGCATGATTTTGCAACGCACGGATGGGGCCATCGGTTCCGGTAGTTTAAGCGCGGCGGTCAATTCGATGCGTAAAGCCAAACTAGGTCCGCACGATGAGCGGCACTAACCCCTCATGTCGGTCGGCGAGAAAGGCGACGACCCTGTCGCCGACGCGCTGAAATGTCAGATCCACCGCCCTTGCGCCAACGCCCAGATGCCTCAGCGTGAGCATGTCGATACCAATCGGCAGCCTGGGCCGGGTCACGTGGATTTCGCCCTCCCAGCCGTGGATCTCCAAGCCGAGGCAGGCCTGCATCAGCATGAAGGCAGACCCGGCCGACCACGCCTGCGGCAAGCAGGCGACGGGGTAGGCGATCGGCGCTTCGCCCGGCGCGCGGGTAAAACCGCAGAACAGTTCGGGCAACCGCATGTTGAAATGGACCGCCGATTCGAAGGTACTGCTCATCAGCCGGACCACGCTTTCACGCTCGCCAAAGCGTGCCAGACCGGCGCCGCACATGGCGGTGTCATGCGGCCAGATCGATCCGTTGTGGTATGACATCGGGTTGAAGAACACAGCATCGTCGGCGACCGTCCTCAGCCCCCAGCCCGAATGGAAGGACGCCGAAAGCAGCTGGTCGGCGACCATCTGCGCCCGCGTCGGCTCGGGGAGCCCGACATAGAGAAGATGCCCGACATTAGACGTCCGCACCTTGCAGGGCTCGCTGGCGCCATCAATCGCCAAGGCATAGAAGCCGAGATCGTCCAGCCAGAAATGGCGTTCCACAGCGGCGCGCATGGCCTCGGCTTGGCTGTCCCAATGATCGGCCCTGTCGTCCTCGCCGCGGCGACGGGCGAGCGCCGCCAGCCCCCGGAACGCGGCAAAGACATAGCCTTGCACCTCCACCAGGGCGATCGGTCCCTTGGGGATTCGGCCATCTGCATGGAAGACCGAATCGATACTGTCCTTCCATCCCTGGTTGGTGAGGCCGGACTCGGCAGCACGCTGATAGGTGACGAAGCCGGTCGGCCGGCTTGCCTCCTCGGTCCATTCAGCCGCGGCGCAGAGCGACGGCCACAGGCTGTCGACGAACGCCATGTCACCGGTACGGTCCGCATAGGCGCAGGCGAGATGGATGTAGAGCGGCGTCGTGTCGACACCGCCATAGTAGCGGCCGAAGGGGAGCTCCCGCAGCGCCGCCATTTCGCCTTTGCGGGTCTCGTGCATGATCTTACCCGGCTGCGAATCGCTGAACGGCGATGTCTCTGTCGCCTGGTGCTGGGCAAGGAAGGCCAGCACGCCTCGCGCCAAGCCCGGGTTGAGCCACAGCATCTGCAACGCGGAGATCACGCCGTCGCGGCCGAATGCCGTCGAAAACCAGGGGATGCCCGCATAGGGGTAGGGTCCGGTCGTAAGCTCGGTGGTCAGCAGCGCCACATCCGCGCGAGCGCGCGCGACCCAATCGTTGAAGACGCGCCCGGAACTGTGCACCGTGGCACCATGGCGGCGCTTAATCCGCATGCCGAAGCGAGCCCGGGCCGCGGCGGCGCGGAAGCGATCGCGGTTCGGCGTTTCCGCGACCTCGGGACCGACCTCGACATACAGCGCCTTGCTGCTGCGCCTCGTCACGGCAATCAGGAAATCCGCACGGTCGGCCGTCAGATGGTCCGGCGCCTGCGAGAACGATATCGCCGACATCCGCGCCAGCCCGTCCAACCCGTCGTAGCGAAGCAGGACGGAGGTCGCATCGGTCTCGGCAGCATGGGCCATACCGCGCTTCAGCCTTGTCGAGCCGCGCACTTCGAACATGTCGCGGAAGTCGGCTGCAAAATGCAGCGAAACGCGGATGGTGGAGTGTTCCTGACTGTAATTGGAAAGGGTGATGCGTTCAAACAGCCGGTCCTGCCAAAGCAGCCTGACGCGTTCGATATGGATCGCGCCCTGCGGAATGTCCCGGCAGCGGACGCTCTGCATCGGCAGATTGGTCAGGTTGGAGGTGAAGAGCACATTGTCCTGGCTGAGCGACGCACCGAGCAGCGATGTCTGCCGGCCGCCGACGGTCAGCCGGAATTCGGAAAGCACTCGCGTGTCGTCACGGAAGAAACCATCGCCGGCGCCGCGGATATCGCCGTAGGCGTCGGCCACGGCGAAGCAATCGCCTTGCTTGAGGGCGAACAGCCGATGCGGCTCTCGAGGTGCGGTGGCGTCCAGGGACGCAAGTGCTACGGCGGGATCAAGCTTGCGCTCGTCGAGTTGGGCCATTCGCTACATATCTCTCTCGTTTCGCCCCCCGAGGTAATGCCGCTCACGACCGCTCTTGCTTCGGCCGACGCACCAATCAGGCGCGCGTAGGCGGAAACGTAGTCGCGGGTCATTCTTTTGGCGGAAAACCGCCTCTCGAAGACAGCTCGAACCTTCCGCCTGTCGAGCCGCAGTATGCCCGGCACCGATGCGACCGCGCCCTCCATGGAATTCACGATAAAACCGGTTATGCCTTGATCGACGATTTCCGGCATGGCGCCGGAATTCCAGGCGATCACCGGCGTGCCGCAGGCCATCGCTTCTACGACGGCAAGACCGAACGGCTCGGGCCAGTCGATCGGGAATACGAGGCCGGCCGCCTTGCCGAGGAATTCCGCCTTCTTGTCCTCCTCGATCTCGCCGACATAGTCGACACGGTCACCGTCGACCAGCGGCTCGATCATCTCTCGGAAATAGGCGCGGTCGTCGTCGCCGATCTTTGCCGCAAGCTTCAGTTTCAGCCCCGAGCGCAGCGCGATCTCGATGGCACGATCCGGACGCTTATCGCGCGACATCCGGCCAAGGAAGGCGAGGTAGGGCTCCCCTGGGCTCGGCTCGAAAACCGGTTTGTAGAGTTCGATAGGCAGCCCGTGGTGGATCGTCGTCAGCCAGTTGGCGTTGGCGAGCCCCGTTCTTTGGCTACGGGAAACGGAGATCATCGGAAAGCGCGGAAAACGCTCATAGGCCGGCGCCAGATCGACATAGTCGAGCCTGCCATGCGGCGTCGTCACCGTCCGCTCGGGCATGTGCTCGAAAAAAGAAAAATGCAGGAAATGGCTGAGGTGAAAATGAATGATATCAAATTCTTGAGATCGTTTCCTCACCTCGGAAAGCATCGAAAGGTGCGCGGCTGTCTCGGATTTCAGCGGGCGTGGGTCAAGACGCAGCGCACGCTCGCGACACGGCACCAATTTTACCGACGTTTTTGTATCGCCACTGGCGAACAAGGTTACGTCATGGCCAAGCTCGACCAATCCTTCGGTCAGATAGGAGACAATGCGCTCCGTACCTCCATAGAGCCGAGGCGGTACGGATTCATGGAGCGGCGCCACATGGGCTATTCTCATAGTCTGGCATTTCCCTCAAAGATCATCGCTGAAGTCGAAATGCATCACCCCCCCGAACGTTCCCGCCACGGCAAGAAGTCGGGCGATGACTGGCGATTCACTCAGCCGACCCGTTGCCATTTAGCAAGGGTGGGCGTTTTTTGCCGGGAACCAATTGGCTGGCCGTGAATTTAGCTAGGTTCGATCGAACGCATCGCGATCGACCGGGAGGAAACGATGAATCGCCTGCAGTTCTTTACGCCGGTGCGAATTTCGTGCGGGCAGGGGAAACCTGTCGAAGAAATCGACAGTGTCAACGAAGCGATGACGTTTTTGCGCCATTGGCCGAAAGGGCGGCGCGGCCCGGTGTATCAATGCGCGCTGAACTGCTGCGCTGCGGCTCTGGCGGGCCAGATGTCTGCCGAGGAAGCAAGAAAGGCTTTTACGGGCTTTGCCCGGATCACCCGGCTGCTGGATGACGACATGGCGCTGCCGATGGGCGGCGAAAAGATGGACAGCGTATACGCGCCGAGGCGATAGACGTCGCGACTGCCGAGGTTGGCCTCGGCTTGTCGGAGCCAGGCTTAGCTGAGCAAGCCGGTGCCCCGAACCGTGCAACGCGACGCGCAATCTGCAGGGCCGATGCCCGGGCGCCTGGATCCAAGCCGGCCCTTATGGCAAGACCGAAATGCGCCCGAGAAGAGCCACCAGTTCCGCCTGACGTCTCGTTTCGGTCTTGGCGAACAGCGAGGCAAGCTGGGAGCGGATCGTGGTGCGGCTGAGGCGCCAACTGCGGGCTATCTCCAACGGCGCATCGCCCTGAGCCAAGCGCAGCGCAAGGTGCGTTTCCGCGCTCGTCAAGCCAAACATCCTTTGCAGTGTCTGAGGATTTGGCCCCGACCTGTTCTCACGGTCCAGCAATGCCACAATGCTCGTTCCGTCAGGAGCGATAAGGCCGTTCTCTTTCAGTACCACCGGCCTGTCGCCTCTGCTGCGGATCACCACCCAAGACAGGGAGCCCGGCAGGAAATGGGCCGGAACATTCGCGATCAGCCGTTTTAGGGCTACCGAAAGCTCGCTGGCTGTATCAGCCGGCTCCCCCTGGCGCTCCAGCGTGGTTTGAGCGGCGGCATTCCATTCGATGACTTTTCTTTCGCGGTTCAGTACGAGATAGCCACAGCCGATGCGATCAAGCATCCCCGTGACGGATTCCAGGCTGCGTCTCCGCGGTTCGTCGGCCCCTGCGTCCGGTCGGTCAGATGCACCAATCGAATGATAAGCATATGACGGCCGCATCATCTGGGCGCCAGGGTTATACTTGGCTCCTATTGTAACGTTCCGTTTTCCCGCAACCGCATCACTGTGTCTCTCGATCATAGCCATTTTTAACCTCCCCAAAGGTTCGTCAGCCCGTAGTAAATCGTTCGTGATTTACGAACAGTCTTCTTGCGTGGGGCTCGTGAAAAAACGGGCCCTACTACCTTGAAATTCGATATATTCTGAGGAGTTATGACCAAGTCATGCTCCCCCCACGAGATAAAATGCGCGCTGTGATAGTGGTATGGCAATCCGGCAGTCGTACTAGGTTGTACGTTTTTTGCTCTAGTCTCGACGGCCTAGTCAAAAGGTTGTAGTCTATGCCCATGAACTCGCAGTCGCGCAGGTCGGATTCGAACCCATCAGTCAGACTGCTAACTCACATTGCCTCCGTATTGGTGCTGGCTGCTACACTGATATTTGAAACAAAAGCGTCAGCATATATTGGGGAGGGATCGAGTTTTCTGGAGTTCATACCAGCTATTATTATCATTTCCTACCTTGAAGACCGTGGGCCTGCGCTTGCGGCGACAATCCTGATGGTGGCTGCCGGCCTATGGGCACGAAGCACCCTGCATGGTCAGATATCCAGCGAAGATTGGGCGCGCGCCATTTTGCTTGTGGTTTCGGGCGGCGTGATTGCCGTGACGTTTCATCGGCTGCGGCAGGACTTGCGTGAGCTGCTGGAAGTAGCAGAAGCCAGACTCGCCGCCGTCGAAGCAACTGAAAGCCGCTACCGTTGGGCTTTCGAACGCGCCGCCATGGGATTCGCAAACACCAACGAGAAAGGTGAGCTGCTGCAATCCAACAGGCGCCTCAGTGAGATGACTGGCTACGAGGAGGAGGAGCTTGCCCAATTGCGGCTCGAGACACTCGTTCATCCGGACGACCGTGATGCCTTGGAGCAGTTGCTGGCGGGCCTGGGTAACGACTCTGCTTCGTTCGCTTCGGAGGTTCGTCTGTTAAGAAAAAACGGTTCGGCATTCTGGGCGCGGCTAACCCTGTCTTCGTCTGTGCCCGCCGGGGTTCTCTCAGAGAGCATCTTCGTAGTGGTCGACGATATCTCGGAACGACGAGCCGTACACGAAGCGCTTCGGGCTCAGAAGGAATGGCTGGATCTCGCTTTGTCTGCCGGACGTTTGGCCACGTGGCGGATCGACCTTAAAGACGGGATCGTCACCGGCTCGGGCACGTTCTGGGACATTCTCGGCCTGCCCACGGCCGCTAGCCGCCGTTTGGAGGAACTGTCAGCCGTCGTCCATCCGGCGGACTGGCCAAAGCTGGTAGCATCGAGAAAGCTCGCATCAGTCACGAACTACGACGTCGAGATTCGCGTCCGACGACCGGACGGACATATCCGCTGGGTTGCCCTGCGCGGAAGGGAAGAGAAATACGATGATCGTCTACAGCGGCTCGGCGTGGCCGCCGACCTGACTGAGCGACGACAAACCACGCTGCTGCGCGCCGCGGCAAAGAAGCGGGAGCGCATTATGCTCGAACAACGCCACAGGTTCAGCAACCTATTTCCTGTGATCACGGCGCTCGTGAAAATGGTCAATGTTCCGGAGAACAATGTCGCCAGGTACAAGGAGACGCTCATCGACCGGATTCGTTCGCTTGAGGCAACGCATCTGCTCCTTTCAGGCAACAGTAGCGCGTCGGGAATGCTCCACGATCTCGTTGTTCAGGAGTTGCAACCGTACATGGGGACACGCGACATATCAGTCAGCGGTCCCTCCGTTGCGATGTCAGGCGGCGCCGCCGAGAGCTTTGCGATGATTGTTCACGAGCTTGCGACCAATTCCCTGAAACATGGAGCGCTTGGCGATTCAAAAGGCCGGATCGAGGTAAATTGGACATTCGCGTCTGAAGATGCACGCAGTGACATCGTGTTCGAGTGGTTGGAATCGGGGCGGCGGCGGACTTCAAAAGTTGTCCGTCATGGATTCGGTTCCATGATAATCGGAGTGGATGGGGCGCCGCTTGTCGGTTACTCGCCTAAGTTGGAAATGTCGGATCACGGGCTGCGATATTCGCTGCGGCTGTCGCGCAAGGAAATCGGCCCTTAACGCTTTGACGCAAAAATCGGGCTCGTTTCTAAAGCGCATCGCATTTGACCGGCCTCACGCGACGCGCTTTAGGTTGTTGTTTATGCATGTCGTTATCGCAAAACCGTTGCACACTTTTGCGCGACATGCATTAGAAGGCATAACGCGCAGGTTCAAAGCTTTAGAGCGTCCCTTGCGCGTCCAGGATGCGGCGCTCTAATTGACATCCCTCGTTAGCCAGGTCTTCAGCATAACGGCAGCCTCTGTGCGATTCCGTACCCCAAGCTCACGCAGAACCGCAGCGGCATGAATTTTCGTCGTCGCTTCGGCGATTTCCAGATCGCGCGCAATTTCCTTATTCGAGTACCCTTCCGCCATCAGCTTGAGGACCTCCTTTTGCCTCGAGGTTAGCCTGCCAAGATTGCCACTGGTGGTACGTCGGGGTGGGATATGCTCGGATGGAGTAGGTACGTGAGTTGCTTGCGCGGCACCCGGGCGCGACAGAAGTGCAGGCACGTAGATGCGGCCCGAGAGGATTTCGTTGACGGCCATAACGACCTCCTCGTCTCTTTGCGACTTTACGATATAGCCGTGAAGTCCGATCGAGAGAGCCGTGAGTATCTCCGAGCGTGAATCGTTCCCGGAAACAATCGCAAATCGCGTATCCGGATAAGCCGACAGAATGCCGCTGAGCACTTCCTGATTGAACAATCCCGGCATGTTCAAGTCCAGCATCGCAAGATCAACGGACGCCTGTTCCGCCAACAGACTGAGTACGGCATCGAAACACGACGCCTCAAATATTTCCACACCTGGAATGCCTGCGGTCAGTGCCAATCGCAAGCCACGACGATACAAGCCGTGATCGTCGGCGATAACGATTCGATACATTGAACTACCCCAACCAAACCTAGACGGATGGAACGGTCATAGGCCTTAAAGTCGTGGCCAATCACTCGTCGATTCATCCAGTCAACGCCGCGGTGCCCCAACACCGCATGCGTCAGATTGTTAATATAATCCTAAATAACAGGTAAGGCTCCTCTTTTTTTTGACCCTGTGAACGAGAGCCGCTGACTTCGTCGCATGTGTCAAACGGCTTGCAAAACTGCCCCCCGGTCGGCGTCCAATTTTGACCCCCTTATGGCGATGGCCAGATGCGACTTCCCGGTTCCGGTGTGCCGCCGATCAGCCCGCGCATCGAGCCGAACACGGCGGAACGTAGATCGAGCGAGCGCCCTTGCGTTGGCTTCATGGTCTGCGATCTTTCGTGCGAAATTGCGGCGCGAACTTGTTGGTCCTGTCGATGATCGCTAACCCTCTCGCCTTTGCGGGAAGCGGCTGCTTCCGTTAGCTACCGAAACATCACGATTTGCTTACGTATATGTGCCTTTTGATTAAAATGTAGCAAAATCGTGACGCAGGACCGAGAATTCCGGGATTGGCTTTGCAAGGCTGGGATAGCGAGGCGGGAAAAGCTGATATCGCCAATCATGAGGCAATATTCCCAGTCATGCGACAGATGAGAGGCTTGTGATCACTCCTTCCGTTGCATCATGTCTTCAAGCCTATGGCGACGAGTGTTTTTCGATTGCCCATCGAGAATTTTAATGAATTTGAGATACACTTAATTGGTACGCAATTGTCGGACACCGGGACCGGCAAGTCAGGAAGGGGGTCTGTCGTGAGCGAAGAGATCAGTGTCGCCGAAGCCTACAGCAAAGGCCGCACCATCTTCATGGGGCTGGAGTTGCTCATCGCGCCCGGTGCGCTCGTTCCCCGGCCGGAGACGGAGTTGCTCGGCACGACCGCACTTGATGTTCTGAGTCAAATGAACCTGCCGGCGCCGCGCGTTATCGACATGTGCTGCGGGGCCGGCAATCTGGCCTGCGCCATCGCGCATTACGCCCCCACCGCGCTTGTCTGGGCGAGCGATCTCACCGATGGATGCGTCGAAGTCGCGCGCCGCAACGTCGCCCATCACGTCATGGCGGATCGCGTGTCGGTGCTTCAGGGCGATTTGTTCAGCGCTTTCTCGGGCTTGAAGCTAGATGGCACGATGGACGTGATCATCTGCAACCCGCCTTACATTTCGGAAAAGCGGCTCGAGGGCGACCGCGCGCATCTGACCGAACTCGAGCCGCGGGAAGCGTTTGCGGCCGGTCCCTACGGCCTGAGCATCCATATGCGGGTGATCAAGGACGCGCCACGTTACTTGCGGCGCGGAGGCATCCTGCTCTTTGAGGTAGGGCTCGGCCAGGACCGGCAGGTCATCAGTCTGCTGGGGCGTTCCAAGGCGTACGAAACTATCCGCGCGATCACGAACGAAGCCGGCGAGGGCAGGGTGGTTATGGGACATACCACGCCGCAAGCGTGAGCATGCCGAGACTGCGGCAGGCTCTGTTGCGCTGTCGGCGGCGTAGAACAACGCTAATGCATGTCGCGCAAAAGTGTGCAGCGGTTTTGCGATAACGACATGCATAAAACAACAACCTAAAGCGTGTCGCGTGAGGCCCGGTCAAACGCGACGCGCTTTAGGCAAGATGTCGGCAATCAGTTTTGCTTGCGGAGAATATATTGCGCAATTCCTTGGATGGAATCGAGGTTCTCCGGCAGGAGTTCGCTGTCTTCGACGGTGATGCCGAAGCTCTCCTCGATGAAGCCGATAACCTCGAGTACCCCTGCCGAGTCGACGATGCCTTGGTCGAGAAGGGACGTGTGGCTCTCCAGAGCATCCGCGTCGGCTATGTAGAAATTCGACGCCAGGAAAGCGCGGATCTGATCCTTGCAGGTTTCGGCTCTATCCTTGGTAGACAACATTGAATTCTCCTGAGCGCGGCGGATCTGCTCGACCGCACCATCGCCGCCAGCCGAAATCTTTTCATCGATCATTCTGATGAAGCCGCGATCTTCGCCAAACGGCCGCGCTTGCTTCCGTTGGCTGTCATATCGCGGCGCAGCCGATCGCGCCTGGCGTACCGCCAGCGCCGCCGCTATTGGCTTAATTCGTCGCGTTCGCGGCTCTGGGCGATATCACGCAGCGAGGGGGCAAAAAGATCAGTGGTTTGCGCTTACCCGGCTCTCTGATCAGCTTTTTGGCCTTTTCTTGGTTTATTCGGTGCTTTTGTGGGCCCGCTGGTGTCTGAGTCTTCGGCGGAGACAAAGCAGTATGCAAAGATATGTCCCCGGTTCTCGTCGGTTACGCGAATCCAATCCTTTTCCCACGTTCGGAGAGTAACATGTCGATCTGTCGACATGGCGGCGGCTCTGAAGGGGCTCGGCGCGTTGATGATACGCGCCGCGATCACATCATCGCCCTCCATTTGTTCGACGAGGTATGTCTGCATAAATGCCTCCCCAGGCCCGCTGCAACTTTAATGTCGGTCAAAGCCTTCGGTTGCAGCGTAGCAAAGAGATTTTTGACAAACGTGACGAACCGACGAGCCCGCTGCTCGGCCGTTCCGAGAACGGCGGAGGTGGCCCAAGCTCGGGGTCGGGCATTGACGGAAGGCCGCTTACGGATCGCTTACATCTCGGGATCTTGCCGCCGCGCTTGATGAGAAAAGGAAACCTGCGTCAAGGTGTACGGGCGAGGGCTAGTGCTGGATCGACCAAGCGCCGCGCAGGTCGTTGGCCTGGGCGGTCCTGAGGCCGCAAGCAGTCAGGGCACCTTTGGTCGCCGTTACGAGCGCGGCATTGTCCTTGGCGGTTGTGCCGTCGGCCAGAGTAAAATTGTTCTCGAACCCGACGCGGGCATGGCCGCCCAGCAGCGCACCGGCCGTAACGCAAGCGGTTTCTTCCCGACCGAAGGCGCAGACCATCCAGTGCGCGAAGCGCGGACGGTCATGCGCAAGGAAGGGAAGCAGGTCGGCCGGTCGCGAAACCTGTCCCGGCGTGTAGCGGCCGAGCACATAGAGCACCGGGATGTCGTCGAAAGGCACCAGCCCGCGCTGCTGCATGGCGGCTAGGGCCGACGCCTCTTCGGGCGCGTAGAGGATCATCTGAGGGGCGATCCGCTCGCTCTTCAGCCACCACAGGAACTCCGCGAAAGCGGTCTCATGGGCAGCGTCCGGCACCAGTTCGCGCAGCGCCAGCGAAACCGCCTCAGGGCGGGTAGCGCGAACAATCGCCATCTGCTCGGCCGGCTGGTATCGGCCGACCGCTTCGCTGGTGATCTGGATGATCAGCCGCTCGCCCACCGCATCGCGTATCGCTTTCGTCGTCTCGCGATAAGCGTGCGCGTCGAGCAAATGGCCGCCGTCGCGATCGCGGACATGCGTGTGGATCATAGCGGCGCCCGCCTCGAGGCAGGCGGCGGCGGTCCGGGCCAGTTCCTGGGGGCCGATCGGCAGGGCAGGGTGGTCTTGCTTGCCACGCCGTCCACCATTCGGCGCAACGGCGATCGCAGTTGGTGCGATAAGTCCGGGGCCGGTCACGTCCCTGTCGATGGTCATAGGTGCAGTCCAATCGTTTCAGTATTGCGCACTATGTAACATGTGTTGCATGATGGTTTGCTCCAAATCGCGCCGTCGTCAATCGAGGAAAGCATGACACACATCCTGCATCGTCAGATCCATGCGACCCTGCCCGTCGCGGCTGGCGGCAACGGTATCGAACTCTTCGACCGCGATGGCCGCGCCTATATCGACGCGTCAGGCGGCGCGGCGGTTTCCTGCCTCGGTCACGGCCATCCCGACGTTACGGCCGCGCTCCACGCACAGGCCGACAAGCTCGCCTATGCCCACACCAGCTTCTTCACCAACGAGCCGGCCGAGACATTGGCCGACCAGCTCGTCGCTGGCGCGCCGCAAGGTATTAGCCACGCATATTTTGTGTCCGGCGGCTCCGAAGCGGTGGAGGCGGCGCTCAAGATGGCACGGCAGTTTTTCGTCGAAACTGGCAAGCCCGAGCGGCGAAACGTCATCGCCCGCCGACAGAGCTATCACGGCAACACGCTCGGCGCTCTCGCTGCCGGGGGTAATGAGTGGCGCCGCGCCCAATTCCGCCCGTTGCTGATCGACACGCATCATATCGACCCATGCTATGCCTACCGCTATCAGCAATCCGGTGAGAGCGAGGAGACCTACGGGCTGCGCGCCGCCCAGGCGCTCGAGGATAAAATTCTCGAACTCGGTCCGGACACCGTCATGGCCTTCGTCGCGGAACCTGTCGTCGGCGCGACAGCAGGAGCGGTGCCTGCCGTTCCTGGCTATTTCGGGCGCATCCGGGAAATCTGTGACCGCTACGGTGTGCTCCTCATCCTCGACGAGGTGATGTGCGGCATGGGCCGCACCGGCACGCTGCACGCCTGCGAGCAGGACGGTGTCGCGCCCGACCTGATGACAATCGCCAAAGGCCTCGGCGGAGGCTACCAGCCTATTGGTGCGGTGTTGCTTTCGCGCCGCATCTTCGACGCGTTCGCCCAAGGCTCCGGCTTTTTCCAGCACGGCCACACCTACATATGCCATCCGATGGCCTGCGCAGCAGCGCTTGCCGTCCAGGAGGTGATCGCTCGCGACGATCTGCTCGCCAATGTTCGGGCGATGGGCGCACATCTTTCGCGGCGACTGGGCGAACGGTTCGGCAACCATGCCCATATCGGCGACATTCGCGGGCGTGGCCTTTTCATGGGACTTGAGCTGGTCGAAGACCGTTCGTCGAAAGAGCCGTTCGATCCGGACCGCAAACTAAATGCGCGCGTAAAGCGCGAGGCGATGATGCGCGGACTGCTGGTCTATCCCGCGGGAGGCACGATCGACGGCGTCCGCGGCGATCACGTGCTGCTTGCGCCGCCCTTCATCATAGACGCCGCAGCAATCGATGCGGTTGTTGAACGGCTCGGCGACGCGATAGACGCTGCAGTGGCATAGCGCCAGCGCTCTTCATTCCGGCAGATAGGCACCGAACGCCTGTAACTCCAGTTCCGTCTCCCTGACACGAGCCGCGGCGGCCGGCCCGCTGCGCGCCA
The DNA here is from genome assembly GCF_055811515.1 of Mesorhizobium sp. WSM4841. Lineage (NCBI taxonomy): Bacteria > Pseudomonadati > Pseudomonadota > Alphaproteobacteria > Hyphomicrobiales > Phyllobacteriaceae > Mesorhizobium > Mesorhizobium sp. WSM4841. Next base: position 108,093 of record NZ_JBVVQC010000005.1, on the reverse strand, counting down.
GCATCGTTGCAGCCAGCGCTTCAACGATGGCCATAGCCGCGGCTACCGACGGGAAGAAGGACGGGCTGTCGGTAGAGAATCGCAATGTAACGTCGGCATGCCGCGCGATCGGAGCGGCCACGCTGTCGACAATCGCGACAATCGGAACGCCGTGTCGTTGCGCAGCCTCCATCACCGGCCCGAGTTCACGCGAATAGGGCGAAAAGCCGATCGCGACGACCGCTTCCCTCTTTCCAAGCGCTGCGAGTTCCGCCTCAATCGCACCGCCGTCGCCGCCGAGCAGCGTGACGTCGCGCCGAAACATCCGGCAGAGATAGACGAGCGCGTGGGCGGGCGCGCGGCAGCTTCGGAACCCGGCGACGCGTATGCGCTGTGCCTTCTCCAGTATCGCGCAAGCCCTTGCTATTTCTTCGCTGCCGTTGACCGCTTCGGCCGCCGCCAGATTGGCAACCGTCGTCCTTAGCGATTCCGCGAAAATCGCCTCGGACCCGCGCTTGACAAGCGCATCGGCCCTTGCCGCGAAAGGCGCCTTGCCTGAGCGCAGCCGGTCCTCGAACGGCTTGCGCAGCGCCGCCCAATCCCCGAAGCCCAGCCGCCGCGCCAATCGCACGAAGGTCGTCGGTGTCACCTCTGATCGCGCGGCCAGAACCCGCATGGAAACCAGCGCCACCTCGTCGGGATGATCGACCAGGAATCGCGCCGCCTTGCGCAGTTCCGAGCTCAATTCGGGGAGTTCGGTCAATATGCGCGCCAGAAGCGCGTCGAAACCCATCTCCCGCGTAATCATTGTAACAAGCATTTCCCTTGATTGATAAAGCGCAACAATCGTAGCATGCATCGACGTGCCTTGACACTAAAACACCGGACGGCCGCGACGGCACGCAAAGTACCAAGGGAGAACCAGATGAAACATGCCCGGACTGCACGCCACGGAGCGCAGATCGCTGCCTTGTCGGCGGCGCTGCTGTTTTCGGCCAGCGCAATGGCGCAGCAGAATTTCGTTACCATCGGGACCGGTGGCGTCACCGGCGTCTATTATGCCGCCGGCGGTGCTATCTGTCGCCTACTCAACAAAGATCGCAAGACACACGGCATCCGCTGCTCGGTCGAATCGACCGGCGGATCGACATTCAACGTGAACACGATCAAGGAAGGCGAACTCGACTTCGGCATGGCCCAGTCCGACGTCCAGTACAACGCCTACAAGGGGCTGGAATCATTCAAGGATGGTGGCGCCCATACCGACCTGCGCGCGGTTTTCTCGATCCATCCGGAGCCGTTCACGGTCCTGGCGCATCCGAATGCCGGCGTGACGAAATTCGAGGACTTCAAGGGCAAACGTTTCAACGTCGGCAATCCCGGTTCCGGGACACGCGCTTCCATGGAACGTCTGCTCGGTGCGATGGGCTGGACGTTGGCCGACTTTTCGCTCGCATCGGAGTTGAAGGCTGACGAGCACGGCCCGGCGCTCTGCGACGGCAAGATCGACGGGTTCTTCTACGGCGTCGGCCATCCCTCGGCGAACATCCAGGATCCGACGACCACCTGCGCCGCCAAGCTGGTGCCGTTGACTGGAGAAGTCGTGGACAAGCTCGTCGCCGAGAATCCTTACTACGCCAAGGCGATCATCCCAGGCGGCCTTTACGCAAACAATCCCGACGATACCGGGACTTTCGGCGTGCTCGCCACGCTGGTGACTTCGGCCAAGGTTCCCGATGAGAGCGTCTATCAATTGACCAAGGCGGTGTTCGAGAATTTCGACGAGTTCAAGTCGCTGCATCCGGCCTTCGCTAAGCTCGACCCGGCCAAGATGGTGTCGGAAGGGAATTCCGCGCCGCTGCATCCGGGCGCTGAAAAATACTTCAAGGAGAAGGGCTGGCTGAAGTAGGCTTCGTGACCTGACGACTGTCCGGCGGGTTCAGCGGACCCGCCGGGGCCATCCGCAACAGGAGGCGTCATTGAGCGAAGTGAAAGAACAACCGGCCGGCGTCGATCTCGAAGAGCTCGAACAGCTCGTCGCGGAGGCCGATACGGGTGGCCGGCGTCCGAGCGGAACAGTCGCTCGAATCCTGCTCTGGGTTGCAGTTGCCTGGTCGCTTTTCCAGCTCTGGTACGCTTCGCCTTTGCCGTTCGTGTTCGGCTTCGGCATCCTCAATGATACGGAAGCGCGCGCCATCCATCTCGGCTTCGCGCTGTTTTTGACGTTCCTCGCCTATCCGGCGCTGAGATCCTCTCCCCGCGATCGTGTGCCGCTACTCGACTGGGTGCTGGCCGTGGTCGGCGGGTTTGCCGGCGCCTACCTCTTTCTCTTTTACGTCCAGCTTTCCGGACGGCCGGGCCAGCCGACCACGCTCGATCTCGTTACCGGCACCGTTGGCATCCTGTTGCTTCTCGAGGCGACGCGCCGCGCGCTCGGCCTTCCGATGGTGGTCGTGGCATGTGTCTTCATCTTCTACACCTTTGCCGGCCAGTACATGCCGGACGTGATTCAGCATCGCGGCGCATCGCTCAACAAGTTTCTCAACCATCAATGGCTGACCACCGAAGGCGTCTTCGGGATTGCACTTGGTGTGTCGACGAGCTTCGTCTTTCTCTTCGTCCTATTCGGTACGCTTCTGGAAAAGGCAGGCGCCGGCAACTGGATGATGCAAATCTCCATCGCGCTGCTCGGCCATCTGCGCGGCGGCCCGGCGAAAGTCGCGGTGGTCTCATCGGCTCTCAACGGCGTCGTGTCAGGCTCGTCTGTCTCCAACGTGGTTTCAGGCGGCATCTTCACCATCCCGCTGATGAAGCGCACCGGCCTTTCCGGCGTCAAGGCGGGCGCCATCGAGGCTTCAGCCTCGATCAACGGCCAGATCATGCCGCCGGTCATGGGCGCGGCTGCGTTCCTGATGGTCGAATATGTCGGCATTCCCTATTCGGAGATCGTCAAGCACGCGCTGCTGCCGGCGGTCTTCTCCTATATCGCGCTGCTCTACATGGTTCATCTCGAAGCGATAAAGATGGGCCTGAAGACGATCCCGCAGCGTCCGACGCCGGCAAGGGAACGGATGCTGCGGATGGGGCTGGGACTGTCGGGCAGCGTTCTTGCCGTCTGTATCGTTTATTACGGCATCGTTGCTATCCAGGCTCTCTTCGGTGGAACCGCGCCGCCGGTGCTCGCGATCGCCGGCGTCGCTCTCTACGTCGCCTCGGTCTGGTATTCCTCGCGCTATCCGGACCTCGCACTTGACGATCCGAACGCGCCAATCCTGGAACTGCCGCGCGCCTGGGACGTCACGCGGACCGGGCTCGATTTCCTCATCCCGATCGCGGTGCTTCTGTGGTGCCTGATGGTCGAGCAGTTGTCGCCAGGCCTCTCGGCGTTCTGGGCGACCCTGTCGATCCTCGGTATCGTCGCCACCCGCAAGCCGCTGATGGCGGTATTCCGTAACGAAAACCTCGCCGCCTCAATATGGGCTGCCTGGGATGACCTGATCGACGGGCTGGCGCTCGGCGCCCGCAACATGATCGGCATCGGTATCGCCACGGCCACTGCCGGCATCGTCGTCGGCACGATCACGCTGACCGGTCTCGGCCTGATGATGACGGAACTCGTCGAGTTCATCTCCGGCGGCAACGTCATCCTGATGCTGATCCTCATCGCCGCGACCAGCCTTGTGCTCGGCATGGGTATTCCGACCACCGCAAACTACATCCTCGTGGCGACGCTGATGGCGCCGGTCGTGGTCGATCTCGGGGCGCAGGCCGGACTGCCAATCCCGCTGATCGCGGTCCACCTGTTCGTCTTCTACTTCGGCATCATGGCCGACATCACCCCGCCCGTCGGGCTGGCGGCCTTTGCGGCGGCGGCGATTTCCAAGGAAGATCCGATCGCCACCGGCTTCCAGGGCGCGCTTTATTCGCTGCGTACGGCGATCCTGCCCTTCGTCTTCATCTTCAATCCGTCGATCCTGTTGATCGGAGTCGACACCTGGCCGCAGACGATCTGGGTGGCAACGGTGTCGTTGATCGCCATCCTGCTGTTTTCGGCGGCGACCATGAACTGGTTCGTGACGAAAAGCCGTCTCTGGGAAAGTGCGGCCCTGCTTGTCATCTGCTTCACGCTGTTTCGGCCGGACTGGTGGCTCAATCAGGTGTCGCCGCCTTACGAGGAATTGCCGGCGAGCGAGTTCCTGCCGGCGGTGGCGAGCACGCCGGCCGATGGCCGCATCAATTTCGTCGTCGAGGGTGTCGACCTTATGGGCGAAGATGTACGCAAAACGGTCAACGTGCCGCTCGGCGAGCCGGGCGAACCGCTGGAGCGGCTGCGCGGCATCGGCCTTACCATCACGCAAGCGGGCGACGCGCTGATGATCAGCAATGTCGATTTCGGATCCTACGCCAAACGCATTGGGCTGGATGTCGGATATGACGTGGTGGCCGTGCTCAGAAAGGCCGACCAGCCCTCGAGCCTCATTCCGATCGGCCTGGCGCTTGCTGCGGCCACCGGCGTCGCCGGGCTGCAGTTTGCGCGGGCGCGCAAGCAGGCGGACAGGAAGGAAACCGGGCCGGCGCGCTGAGCCTGGGAACGGTTGATAACAGCTGGTGGCAGGCGCTGGGCAAACCCTCAGTCGGCGGTCAGCACGACCTTGAGGCTCTGCGAGCGGTCGGCGGCTAGCCGAAACGCATCGCAGGCCGAGGAGAGGGGGCGTTCGGCGGTCACCAGCTTCAGGACATCTATATCCCCGCCGACGATGAGATCGACCGCCTGGTTGAATTCCGCGCCGAAACGAAACGTGCCGTTCAGATTGATTTCCTTGGCCATCACCGCATTGGCCGCCACCGGGATCTGACCACCCGGAAGATTGCCGACCTGAACGACCGTGCCGCCGCGCCGGACGCTGGTGATCGCCGCCGCGAGGCCCGCTGCGGTGCCTGAAATCTCGAACGCGACATCAATCGCCTTGTCGGCCGCGAGCGCCTTGAGTTCGTCGCCGCCGCCGGACAGGTCGATCGTCCTGTTTGCTCCAAGTTTGCTGGCGAAGGCGAGCGGCGCCTCGGCTATGTCGGCGACGGTGAGCTCGCCACATCCCTTGAGCCTGGCGGCGAGCATGGTCAGGAGCCCGATGGGGCCGGCGCCGAACAGGATGACGTTGCGGCCGGCAATGTCGCCGGCCCGCGCCACTGCGTGCAGGCTGACGGCGAGCGGTTCGGCGAGTGCCGCCGCCTGGTAGGCGACATCAGGCGGAACCTTGACGCATTGCGCGGGCGTGGCATCGAACACGCTGGCAAAACCGCCTTGCATGTGCGGCGTTTTCGACGCCGAGCCCATGAAATAGATGTTCTCGCAGAGATTGGCGCGGCCCTCCGCGCATCGCGCGCATTGTCCGCACCAGCGCGATGGGTTGACCGCCACGCGATCACCGACGGCAAGTCCTGGCGCGTCCGCGTTGATTTCGACGATCTCTCCGGCGACCTCGTGGCCGAGCACGAGCGGCGACGTAACGACAAAATCGCCTGTCCGCGCATGGCGGAAATAATGCAGGTCGGAACCGCAGATGCCGCCTGCGCCGAAACGCACGCGCACCATTCCCGGCGCGAGGGGGCCGAGCGGATGCTCGACGACGCGCAGATCCTCGGGGCCGAACAGCGTCGCGGCGACTGCACTGTCGATCATCGGATCAGGCCCATTTGCGTCGGAAGCCACAGCGTGATGGCGGGGACGAAGGTGATCAGGATCAGCGCGACGATCAATGGCACGAGCCAGGGCAGGATCGCCATGGTCGTACGCTCGACCGACAGCTTGGCGACCCGCGACAGGACGAACAGCACCATGCCGAGCGGCGGATGGAGGAGACCAATCATCAGGTTAAGCGTCATGATCAGACCGAAATGCACCGGGTTGATGCCGTACACGGCGGCCACCGGCAACAGGATGGGCACAAGAATGGTGATCGCCGCAATCGTATCGAGGAAGCAGCCGACCACCAGCATCAGGACGTTCACCAGGATGAGGAAGACCCACATGTTGTCGGTGAGGGCGAAGATGAAGGTCGAGAACAGCTGTGCCGCCTGGCTGACGGTGAGCAGCCAGGCGAATATCGAGGCGGCGGTGACGATGAAGAGTACGGAGGCCGTCGTCTCGATGGTGTCGAAGCTCGCCTTTGCGAGTGTGCGCAGCGTCATCGTGCGGTAGCGCACCAGCCCGAGGAAAAGCGACCAGATCACGGCGGCCATCGCCGCCTCGGTCGGCGTGAACCAGCCCATCGTCATCCCGCCAATCAGGATGATCGGCGTCATCAGTGCCATGACCGCGGAGAAGTCGAAATACCAGTCGACCGCAATCAGCAACAGCAGCGCGATGCCGACCGCGACATTGATAGACAGGCCAAGCTGCACCAGCAGATAACAGGCGAGCGGGAAGGCCGCCACCACCAGCACCTCGCCCGCCGCTTCGGCGAGCCGCCGAAGCTCGAACGGCGTGTCGGAACCCCAGCCGCGCCGATAGGCGAAGATGGCGACCGTCACCATCATCAGCACGGTCATGACCACGCCCGGTAGGATGCCGGCCATGAACAGCGCGCCGATCGAGACATTCGCCATCATGCCGTAAATGACGAAGGGCAGCGACGGCGGGAAAATCGGCCCGAGCGTCGCCGAGGCAGCGGTGACCCCGACCGCGGCGTCGATCGGATAGCCGTGGTCCTTCATCGCCTTGATCTCGATGGTGCCGATGCCGGCGGCGTCGGCGAGCGCGGTGCCCGACATGCCGGAGAAGATCACCGATCCGATGATGTTGACCTGCGCCAGGCCGCCCTTCATCCAGCCGACGAGCGCAAGGGCGAAGGCATAGATGCGGCCAGTGACGCCGGCGATGTTCATGAGGTTGCCGGCGAGGATGAAGAAGGGCACGGCGAGCAGCGGAAAGCTCTCCACCCCGGCAATCATGCGCTGGGCTGCGATGATGTCGGGCGCGACGCCATAGATGACGAGGTAGAGCACCGAGGCTGCTGCCATCGACACGGCGACCGGCACGCCAATCAGCATCAGGACAAGAAAGCCTCCGACCAATAGCAGCATCGCTCAGTCCCCCACCGTTTCGAACGCACCGGGGCGCTCGAGCACCGAATAGCCACGCCTGTAGTTGCCAATGAAGACCTGGATCGAGCGCGCGAACATCAGCGCGAAGCCCGCCAGGACGGCGTAGAAGAACCAGCGGCGCGGCAAGTTGACGGTGACCATGCGCTCGTGCGCGATGATCGAGACGTAGCGCCACATCAGCCAGGTCCCGTAGGCGAAGAAGACGACACGGATGACGTCGACGCTAAGCGCGAGCCAGCGGCCGACGCGCTCCGGCAGGTAATGGTAGAGCACATCGACATGGATGTGGCGCGAGATGCGCACGCACATAGCGGCGCCGAGAAAGACGACGACGACGAGCGCGTTGATGGCGATCTCCTCGGTCCAGGCAAGGCTGTTGTTCAGCGCATAACGGGTGAAGAACTGCAGGAAGACACAGACGACCATCCCCCAGAACACGGCGAGCGTGATCCAGTCCTCGATGCCGTGGTGCGACAGATCAATGTGTACCGGCACCTCCTCGAATGCGTGGGCGATCTCTTCGACGGTGATCTCGGTATGGTGTTCCTCGGCCATTGGCGCGGGCTCCCGAAGCTGATGGGTCGTCAAGGATTGGAAAGGCCGTCCGGCGCAACATGGGGACCGGACGGACGGGCAGGTTAAAGCGGCGAATCCGGTTGCCGCTCTATCCCCTTGTCTGAGCACCTGATTTTCCCGATACTCTACTTGATCGCGCGGATCGCTTCCCAATCGGCCTTGTTGTAGCCGAACTCCTCGAACGTGACCTTCTCAAGCACATTCTTCTCAAAATCGGCACGGTCGATGTCGGTCACGGTGATGCCGCGATCCTTGAACACCTGCACCAATTCCTTTTCGCGCGCGACGATCTTGGCCGTGGCACGGGCGGCCGCCTCCTGCATCACCTCGGTGAAGATCTTCTTGTCCTCGTCGGAAAGCGAGGCCCAGCGCGACTGTGATACGATCGTGTTGAGGTGATCGACGATGTGTCCGGTGAGCACGATGTGCTTCTGCACCTCGTAGAATTTCTTCGCCTCGATGGTGGTCAGCGGGTTCTCCTGAGCCTCGACGGTGCCGTTCTGCAGGGCCAGATACACCTCGGCGAAGGCGATCGGTGCGGTGTTGGCGCCGCACGCGCGCGGCATGGCGAGATAGGCCGGAACGTCGGGGACGCGCATCTTCAGACCTTGCATATCGGCACATTTGGCGATCGGCCGGTTTGAGGTGGTCTGCCGCGTGCCATAATAGGTGGTGGCCGTTATGTGATGGCCTGACTTTTCCTCGTAACCCTTGGTCAACGCCTTGTAGACGTCGCTTTTGGTGTATTTCAGCAGATGGTCGGCGTCGCGGAAGGTATACGGGAAATAGGTGACGCCGATCGGCGGATATTCGCGCGCCGCAAAGCTCGACCCGGAAATGATGATATCGACCGTGCCGAGCGTCAGGCCCTGGTTTATATCCGCTTCCTTACCGAGCTGCGAGGCCGGATAGACGTCGACGGTGTAGCGGCCCTGGGTGCGCTTCTTAATCTCCTCCGCTGCCCACACGGACTCGGTATGGAAGGGCTCCGACGTCTCATACACGTGGGCCCATTTCAGAGCTGTCTGCGCCGAGGCCGAAGCCAAAGGCATAGCGATTGCTGCGATCGCACCGAGTAGAATTCCGTATTTTCTCAGCATTGTGTTCCTCCCTGAGGTTGGATTTGACTGCTCCGACCGGATCTCCTCCCGGTCGGCTGCTACACCTTTTAGTTTGAGCATCGGTTTTTCCCAAAACCGGTTCCCACTTTTGGGTCCGATGCTCTATTCCGCGACCTCCTTGGCTGCGGATTTCTCACCGAAATTGCGTGAGAATCTCAATTGCGACTGACGCAGATGTTCCTGCATGGCGGCTTTAGCCCGTTCAGGGTCGCGCGCCGCGATCGCGTCGCGCACCGCGCGATGCTCCTCCGCGGCGACCCGCCAGGAATCCCTGTTCTCGAAATAGCTCGACAGGCGTTCGAAATATGGGTTCATGCGCTGGTCGAAAAGCTCGCCGATGCAGCGCACCAGGACGGCGTTTCCGAGAATGCCCGCCACCATCGTATGGAACTCGCGGTCGAGTGCGATCGTCATCTTGGTCGGGTGAGGTATGTCCTCCATGCGGCGCAGCACGTCGTCCATATGTTCGATATCGATCGGTCGAATATGGAGGGCGGCTTCGGCGGCGATCGCCCCTTCAATGAACTCGCGTGCCCGCAACAGCTCGAACGGGCCTTCATCCATCTCTGCCGTCAAAACGTCGGCCCGCGGCGGTTCGGTGACGTAGATGCCGGAACCGACGCGAATGCGTATGCGCCCCTCGACCTCGAGCGCGATCAGCGCTTCACGGACGGTCGGGCGGGAGATGCCCAGCTGATCGGCCAGTTCGCGCTCGGTCGGCAGGCGATCGCCGACTGCGAATTCGCCCGCGTCGATCAGCTGCCTGAGCTGGTCGGCGATCTGTCGGTAAAGTCGACGCGGTTCAACGGCCTGGATCGGCATTGTTACCCAGTTCCACCTCACCGGAATCATCTGGCTGATCCCGGATCGGTAAATTGGTCTGACCTATTGATCAAAAGTGCCGGGAAAAAAGCAAAGAGTCAAGGAGCAGCCCTTGGAACTCATTCTCTGTCATTTTCTTGGAAGCAAGGATCGGCGATTTGGCTGGGCGGCAACTCTTGACCTTCCAGCAACTGGAAAGCTTATGCCCATGGTTTCGAGGCGATAGCTGAAGCCGCCGCAGATGATCCGGAGAGGCAATGCCAGACTAGGTCAGTGGAGAGAAAACCGACAGGAGTTCTGCAGTGTTCGTACAGCCCGTCGACTACTTCCTCGCATTCTGGTTCGTTCTTGCTGGCCTGAGCACGGCCTACGTGTCGTGGGATCAGTTCCGCAACAATCCCGAACCCGTGGTGATGAAATGGGGCTTCATCCTGGTCACGCTCTATATGGGACCGCTGGGGCTGCTGATTTACGTGCTGGCCGACAAGGAGCCGCGGCCAGGCGAACACGAGGCGTTCACTAAGCCGCTCTGGAAGCAAGGCGTCGGCTCGACGATCCACTGCGTCGCCGGAGACGCCACCGGCATCATCCTCGCGGCGGCAATCACCGCCGCTCTCGGGCTGCCGATGTGGATCGATCTCATCGTGGAGTATGTTGCCGGGTTCGCCTTCGGCCTGTTCATCTTCCAGTCGCTGTTCATGAAATCGATGATGGGCGGCACCTATTGGGAGAATGTCCGCAAGAGCTTCATGCCGGAATTCATCAGCATGAATTTCATGATGGCGGGCATGGCGCCGGTCATGAGCTTTCTGATGATGGGCAGCGACATGCGGGCCATGGAGCCGACCGAGCTTCTGTTCTGGGGCGTCATGTCGTTCGGCGTGATCGTTGGCTTCATCACCGCATATCCTGCCAACGTATGGATGGTGGCCCGTGGCCTGAAGCACGGGCTGATGACCGAACGCGAACCGGAATTCGACAAGGCGAGGGAAGGCGGGCGCGAGCACGCATATGGCGGCGCGGAAGCCGGAATGGCGGGGCACCACGCTTACGCGCGCCTCGACGAACATGCCAACCCCAGACATGCCAACCCCAGACATGGCAACCCAGGCGGCAATCGCGGGGCCGGCCATCATGGATCCGGCCATAGCTCCTCCCACGGCGATGGCGGAGGCGGGTCGCGTGGTACGCATGGCGGTCACGGCATGGAACCGGATGCAACTGTGCCGCAACTCGCGGCCTTCGGCGGCGTGTCCGTACTTGCGCTGGCGCTCGGCATGATCGCTCCGGCCAACTGGGTGAACCTCACCCTCAGCGCGCGAGACGTAGGCGGCGCCATCATGCCGCCCGGCATGATCATGGACCGCGACACGCCGGCTGCAGCGATGCTGGACATGGCCGCCGTGCATCCTCGCCTGATCACGGCCAGCCATGGCTTGGAAGTTCGCGGCGACCGGGAACTGGAAGCCAGAATGGAGAACGGGGTAAAGGTGTTCGACCTGGAAACCTCGGTCATCCGCTGGGCGATCCTGCCGGACGTGAAAGTCGACGCCTATGCGATCAACGGTCAGGTGCCCGGCCCGCGGCTGCATATCCGGCAAGGCGACCGGGTGTGGATCAACGTCACGAACCGTCTGCCGGAGAGCACGACCCTGCACTGGCACGGGTTGATCCTGCCGAACGAAATGGACGGCCCGGCCGAGATCACGCAGGAGCCGATCCCGCCCGGCGGCAGCTACCGATACGAATTCACGGCGGGCCAATCGGGGACCTACTTCTATCACTCGCATGACCATGTCGATCGCCAGCAGGCGCTCGGACTCTACGGCGCACTCATCATCGATCCCGCCAATCCCCAGGAGGAGATTGCGGCCGACCACGACTATGTTATTCAGCTTCAGGAATGGCTGATGCGGGAGGGCCTGACTTTTCCGTCGATGCCGATGGACGGCGGGCAGCCGAATTATTTCACCATCAACGGCCGCGCCTATCCGTCAACGGACACGATCAGGATGAAGGTCGGCGAAACCCTGAAAGTGCGCTTCATCGGCACCAATAATGGGTTTATCCACCCCATGCACATCCATGGCGGTCCATTCGAAGTTGTCGCCCGCGACGGCGAGACTATCCCTGAGTCGGCACGATTCCTTGCCGATACGGTCAACGTCGGACCCGGGCAACGCTACGATGTCGTCTGGCAGGCACGCCGGCCCGGAAAATGGCTGATCCACTGCCATATCGGGCATCATACGACCAACAACAATGTCGAAGAGAAGGGCGGTGGCGGACTGATGGTCGTGATCGATGTGCAACCCTGAAACCTTTCCGCAAAGCGAAAACATAGATGGATGTGTTTGCCGTATACGGCGGCCTGTTTCTTGCTGCCTTCGCCGCAGCCACCATCCTTCCGGCGCAGTCGGAGGCCGCCCTTGCAGGGCTCCTCGCCACACATTCCTTCTCGCCCGCAATGCTGGTTGTTGTCGCCAGCGTAGGCAACGTCCTGGGCTCGGCGGTGAACTGGGGTCTTGGTCGAGGGCTCGAACGCTTCCGGGACAGGCCCTGGTTTCCGCTGCGTCCCGAGACGCTCAACCGCGCCATGAGCTGGTATCGCCGTTATGGAAGATGGTCGCTCCTGTTAAGCTGGATGCCGATCGTCGGTGACCCGCTGACCGTGGTCGCCGGGGCTTTGCGCGAGCCGCTATGGAGCTTTGTCGCAATCGTCGCCGTCGCGAAGATTTCGCGTTATCTGGTCGTCGCCGGAGCAGTGCTGGGCCTGATGTAAAACCGAAATCGTGGACATCGCAGCAGGGAGTTGCGTTCACTTTTGGTTGCACTGCAACAAAGCGGCCGCGGCGACCTTGACAAATCAGCCGAACAATTGTCGGAAGGGTTGATGAGGACTCTTGGTCGATTCACGATCCTAGGAAACATACCGCTCCGAGCACTGCTGGCGGTCGTGTTCCTGGTCATGTCGGCTCTTCAGCCTGGTCTGTTCGCCACAGCCAATGCCACGGGCTTTCACGCCGGGGCGGATCTCCAGGCCGAGACACCCGCACACGATATGGGCGATCACGGCGCCACGGCGGACGACGCGGGTACGTCTGAGCATCATCACGGCGCCAAGCAATCCGCCGACAAGAGCTGTGAAGTCCATTGCGCGCCGGCAAATGCGGTGCCGGTCGATTGCCCTGACTTGGAGCATGTTGTCTCCCGCTGCTTTGCGCCCGTCGTTGCCGTCACGTTGCCGCTCGGCGAATACACAGCGCTCATAAGGCCCCCCAAACATCTGAACTGACGCGCCCTCTCGGGGCGTTCGCGCGCAGCGTCGGGAATCCGTTCCCGCGCGGCCAAACGCATACGTCATGGCTTCAGGTCTACAATGAAAATCGCAAGCTCCGCGATGCTCGCATCGCTGTTAGTTACCGGATGTGCGGCAACCACGCCGCCGGACATCCTTCCCGCCTTCAATCCGGCCGATCCCGCAATGGGCGTCCGTGATGTGCACTACCACCCGGTCGTCGTCGACTATCGCAACCGGGAGCCGGTGGATCCGCAGAATTGGCGGCGCCTCAATCAAGAACGCTCTCCCGCGAACCCGGGAGCCGGATCATGAAGCGCCGGCCCCTGACCATAGCTGCGGTGGTAACCATTCCGCTGATCGCTGCCGGATGCACGACTAGCGCAGCCCTTGATGGCATCTCAGCCCCGATGGCCGGCTTCACGACAGTCGCAGCGCGTGCCGAATCCGTGACCGGCAAGAAAACCGTATGGGTGCAATCCAGCGAGGAAGCGCGGACGGTTTCAGAGCGCGTGAAGCGCCTCGTCCAGAAGAAGACGATCGGCCCGGACACCGCGGTGCAGGTCGCCTTGCTCAACAACAAGGGCCTCCAGGCCGCCTATGCGGAGATCGGCCTGTCGGCGGCCGACATGTGGCAGGAAACGATGCTCGTCAATCCGACGATCTCGGTCGGCATGATCGGCGTCGATCCGGTGCGGACGATTGAAGGCGCGGTGATCAGCAACATCCTTGCGCTGGCGACCCACAAGCGGCGTGTCGCGGTCGCGGATGCGCGATTCCGTCAGGCTCAACTCCGCGCCGCCGAGGAAACGCTACGACTGGCCGCCGATACGCGGCGGGCCTGGGTCAACGCTGTATCGGCCTGGGAAAGCGTTTCCTATCTGAACAAGGCGCAAGCCACCGCCGACGCTGCCTCCGAACTCGCTCAGAAACTTGGCGAGACAGGCGCCTTCACAAAAACCGGCCAAGCCCGCGAACACGTCTTCTATGCCGAGATCACCGGTCAGGCGGCGGAGGCGCGGCTCGCTGCCCGGACTGCCAAGGAAGAGCTCACCCGGCTGATGGGTCTATGGGGACCGGACGTCGATTACTCAGTCCCCAACATGCTTCCAGCCTTACCGAAAGGCGCCAAGGCCAAACGCGCGATCGAGGCGGAGGCGCTAAGAAATCGCATCGACCTTGAGATCGCGAAACTCGAGCTGGAGGCGCTGGCGAAATCCTACGGTCTGACCGAGGCGACGCGCTACGTCACCGACCTGGAACTTCTTACTGGGGTGGAAGTGGAACGCGAGGAGGCGGAAGAAGGCGGAACCGAGACGAGCACCTCCCCCATCCTCGAGCTGGAGTTCGTCATCCCTATCTTCGATACGGGCAAGGCGCGCATGCGCAAGGCTGAGCTCGCCTACATGCAGGCTGCCAATCGGCTGGCGGAAAAAGCGGTGAACGTCCGCTCCGAGGCGCGGTCGGCCTATGACGGATATCGTTCGACCTATGACATTGCCCGGCACTATCGCAACAGTGTCGTGCCTCTTCGAACTAAAATCGAGGAAGAGTCCGTCCTCACCTATAGCGGCATGATCACCAACACGTTCGAGCTTCTGGCAGACACCCGCGCGAAAATCAGTTCGATCATGCTTTCCCTCAACGCCAAGCGCAATTTCTGGCTCGCCGACGTCAATCTCGGAACCGCCGTCTACGGTGGAGGCGCATCGGGCGCCGGTGGCGGCGACGCCCCGGCCGTAGCCGAGGCCGGCGCCGAAGGCCACTGAACCCAAGGAGAACAATAGATGCTTTCAAGACGTCAGTTACTAGGCGCGGGAGCCCTGCTCGCCGGCGTTACGGCATGGACCAAGACTTCGGCGATGGGCTTGCCGGAGGCTCCGATCATGGAATCCCCGGACATGCAGCCGCCGATCTTTCCGACGAGCGGGCCGGACTACCAGCCGGTGGTGACGCTCAACGGCTGGACGCTGCCGCACCGCATGAATAACGGGGTGAAGGAGTTCCACCTCGTCGCCGAACCCGTCGAGCGGGAGCTGGCGCCCGGAATGACCGCCTATCTGTGGGGCTACAACGGTCAATCCCCCGGTCCGACGATCGAGGCGGTCGAGGGCGACCGGGTCCGCATCTTCGTGACCAACAAGCTCCCCGAGCACACCACCATCCATTGGCACGGCATGATCCTGCCAAACGGCATGGATGGCGTGACAGGACTGACCCAGCCTGGAATCCCGTCTGGCAAAACCTTCGTCTACGAGTTCGACCTCGTGAAGAGCGGGACCTTCATGTACCACCCGCACGCCGACGAAATGGTCCAGATGGCCATGGGCATGATGGGCTTCTTCGTCATTCATCCCAAAGACCCGAAATTCATGCGCGTGGACCGCGATTTCGTGTTCCTGCTGAACGCCTTCGACATCGAACCGGGGTCGTACGTCCCGCGCATCATGGAGATGACGGATTTCAATCTCTGGGGCTGGAACAGCCGCGTCTTTCCGGGGATCAGTCATCTTCCAGTGGCGAAAAACGACCGGGTCAGGGTCCGCGTGGGCAACCTGACCATGACCAATCATCCGATCCACATGCATGGCTACGACTTCGAGGTGACCTGCACCGATGGCGGCTGGGTCCGGCCGGAGGCGCGGTGGCCGGAGGTGTCGATCGACATCCCCGTCGGCGCCATGCGGGCATATGAGTTCGAAGCCAAATACGAGGGCGACTGGGCGATCCATTGCCACAAGTCGCACCACACAATGAACGCCATGGGCCACGACGTGCCCACGTTCATCGGCGTCGACAACTCGAAAGTCACCGACAAGATCCGCCGGGTCCAGCCGGAATACATGGCCATGGGTGACCGCGGCATGGCCGATATGGGCGAGATGGAGATGCCGCTTCCCGACAACACCATCCCGATGATGACGGGATGGGGACAGTTCGGCGCGATCGAGATGGGCGGCATGTTCTCGGTCGTGAAGGTCCGCGAGGGCCTGTCCGCGAACGATTACGCCGATCCCGGCTGGTACCAGCATCCGGAAGGAACCGTTGCTTATGAGTGGACGGGTGACGTTCCCGCCGCCGCAAAGTCAGGTGACGCAAAAACGATGGCTCCGGCAGCGCACGGCAGCCACGGAAAACAGGGATGAAATGCCCACCGTCTCAAACCCCAACAAACAGAGAAAGACCAGCATGAAACGAATGATGATCGCGGCCATGATGATGGCAGTCGTTCCCGGCGCGGCTTTAGCCGGGGGAAATCACAGTGGCGGCCACGGTGAGGCCGCGTCAATGGAAATCGGAACGCCCGGCAAGAAAGCACAAGCAAAACGGACGGTTAACATAACCATGACGGAAAAGGACGACGGGGCAATGGTTTTTGAACCAGCCCTGTTGAAAGTCAAGAAGGGCGAGACGATCCGCCTAAAGTTCGTGAATAAGGGCGAAGGAGATCATGAGTTCGTCATGGATCAGTACGCCGCGGTCATGGAACACAAGGCGGTAATGGAGAAGTTCCCAGAGATGGAACATGCCGATCCGAACTCAATCCGACTTGCCCCGGGCGCGTCTGGCGAGATCATCTGGACGTTCGCCAACGCTGGCGATTTCGCGTTCGCTTGCCTTATTCCCGGACACTACGAGTCAGGCATGAAGGGCGACATCAAGGTCGTCGCTCCCTGATTTCTCGTCAACTCTGAGCAAACAGAAGGATATCTGAAATGAAATCGTTTGTGAAAATCACCGCCGCCGCGACCATCGCGCTCGCATTTGCTACCGCGACCCTGGCTGCCGAATATACCAAGGGCGAGGTCACCAAGGTCGACACGAAACAGAAGAAGATCACGATCAAGCACGAAGAACTCACGAACCTCGGCATGCCGGCGATGACAATGGTTTTCGTGGTCGCCGATGATGCGATGCTCGACAAAGTCAAGGAAGGTCAAGCGATAGAGTTCGTCGCGGACCGTGTGAAAGGGCGCATTACGGTCACGGAAATCAAGTAGGCGAGGTGCGGTAGCGGGCCGTCGGAAACGTCGGCCCGCGCCGCCCGTGGCTGCTAAGATCCATTTTGGCCGTCGGGTGACGCACTGTCGGAGCCGAGGACAAGTGCTTTTCGCCTTTCGGAAAGCATTCGGAACGTGCTGGGCCGTATCATCAGTTCGCAGCTTGGCCGCGAGATGAAGCGCTTCAGACGGGACATGCTCCGATAAATCCCGCGAAATCAAACTGCGGCACGATCGTCTGTTGGGACGGTCGATGATCCCTGCTGCCCATTTGGAGGCCAATGTTTGTGGCCCCGAAGCCAAGGACGCGGTCCGCGCCGATGGGTTCACCTATTGAGAAGTCGAGCTGAATACCGATGACATCTAGCAATCGCGCTCGAACCGAGATCGGCGGCCTTATTTCGGAGGTCGAACAGCGCAACGAACTACGCACCGCGCTCTGGCGTTTCGTGGCCTTGTTCGTGTTCGCGCTCTCTGTCGCGCTCGAACCGGACATCGTTAATCACGAGATTCACGTTACCCTGCTGAGCGCCTACGCCGCGATTACCTTTGTAGCTGTGGGCCTGGTGATAACGAGGTTGTTCCGCCCGTGGCTGAATTGGGTCTATGTCGCGGTAGACGCGTCCCTTGTCATCTATCTGACCGCCGAGCATCTTCTTGACCCCACCTCCTCTTTGGTCGATGCACTGGCAACGCCAAGCCTCGTGATCGCGTTCGTGCTTCTTTCACACGCAAGCATGCGCATGCGCGCAGGGCCGGTTGCCGCCTTTGCAATCCTTGTCATTCTCGGTTCCTTGGCCGTCGCCTTGTTGCCGGTTTGGGAGGACGGTTTTGAGGCCATTTTCCGCGTCTCTTGGGAGGAAGTTCAGGCGGCGGTAGTTCGCCTTGCGGCTTTCACCGTCGTCGCGGCGATCCAGATCGTTTTGGTACTCGACATCCAGCGGCTGGTGCAAGAAGCGGTCGCAAGTTCGAGCGAGCGGGCGAACTTGGCCCGCTTCTTTGCTCCCGAGACGGCCGAGCGCCTGGCGACGGGGGGTGCACATCTCGGCCTTCGCCGTCAGGAGGCGGCAATACTGTTCGTCGATATCCGAGGCTTCACCGGACTCGCCGAGACGATGCCGCTTGAGGAGATTGCCATCCTCCTCACCGAATATAGGCGGCGGGTGACGCAAGCCGTATCGGGATGTGACGGGATCGTGGATAAATTCATCGGCGATGGCGTCATGGCTGTGTTCGGGTTTCCTATGCCACTCCCGACCGCCGCGCTCCGGGCCTTCGAATGCGCGGTCGAGTTGTCCAACTTTCTCGAGCTATGGAGCGAGAAAAGGATGCGCGACGGCGGGGATCCCCTAACTTTCGGGATTGGCGTTCACTTCGGCCACGTGATCGGAGGCGTCATACCCGGAGAACTGCATAGTGAGTACACAGTAATTGGCGATTCAGTGAATCTGGCCGCACGGCTTCAGGCCATGTGTAAGCTGACGGATGCCCGCATCGTCATCTCGGACGAACTCGCCTGCAAACTGCCGCGGCATTTGAGGACGCCTGAGTGGCAAACGCTGAGGGCTGCAACCGTCCCGGGCCGATCTGAAACCGTCGACGTCCATCTGCTGCCGATGCAGGCGTCAAAGATACAAAGTTACCAACCACAGGATCCCGACCGGAACGCTTCACGGCCGAACGATGCGCCGCGAAGTGTGCGGCCTGTTACGGCGACGGTCAGGTCAGAACCTAATCGGCAGCATCAAGGGCATAAGCCGCTATGATTGGTTGGAGATCGGATGATCCGGTGACCTCACGTCACGGATATCATGACGAGGGGGCCGCGCAGAATGTTATCCAGAGATTCTCTTTCCAATCGTCAGGTGCGGAACGGCTTAGAGGCATCTCTATAGGATATCTTCGCGCGCCCACGCTCACATACGCCGGATAATTGCAGCGAACGCGTGCACGATGCTTGCCGGTATCTTCGTACCTGATGGCGCCGTTCGCGTCTGTTTCGACTAAGCCAATAGCGACGTCGAAGTCATAGTCCCCATCTCGCGAGACGCTATTGTTCAGGATGCTAAGCTGGACCGAGGTGGCATCTGGAAAATTGGCAGTGTAAAAGATCAGTTGCTCCGCCGCCATCGAGGGCGTAGCCACCAACACGCCGGCAAAAAATGGAATGGCGCGCATCTCCTCCTCCCGAGGATCCAAAACCAGACTATCATCTCTCGCGTCGATATTCGAATCGAATCTCCGTTTCGGAGTGGGCGGAGGCATCCAGAAAGGCCGGATATTCCTCGACGTGCGCAGCGCTTGAGGCGGTCGTATGAAGTCTTTGCCGCGGCGATTAGGCATCGTGAAGAACGAAATCGCTTCTTCTTTGCATCGGCTCGAAGTGATCAAAGCATGAGTGGAAGCGTTGGCGGCGATGGCTTTTGCGCGATTTCACAAGAAGGTCATAAACACCCGAGACACTATCGCGCGGTGGCTGCCTATGCCAAAGTGTAAACGATGACGAATTCGTTCGGTTTCGGAAGGGTGCTCTTGTTGCTGGCCGTGTTTGGGCTGGCCTTTGCACCTTTGGGAGCTTCGTCTTCGAGCGCTGCTGTTGCCGGGTCGACTTTATCCATCATGCAGGGCGACATGCCCTGCTGCCCGGACGGCAAGCCAATGGTGCCGGACTGCGGCAAGGATTGCCCGCTCGCGGTCCTGTGCGTGTCGGGCCTCGGCAGCGTTCCGGTTCCCGAAACGCCGACGTTCCTCGTCCAAGCCCCGAGCGGAGAGGAGTTCCTCGACGGCAGGGAAGCGGTCCTTTCGTCGCTTATCGGGAAACCCCCGCCCAGACCACCCAAAGCCTGACTGTCACACGCGCTTCCAGCGCCGGAATCCGTGCGGCCGAATGCTGCGCGGGCGGAGTCGCATGGTGTCTGCCATGCCAATGCCGTGCGCAACAGCTCAATGACATTCGGAATCTTGAAAACATGAAATCGAATTTTTCCCCACGCACTGCGACGCTTGCGTTCGCATCCGTCATCGCGGCTTCCCAAGCGGCCAAGGCCGCGCCCGAGGACTACGAATTCCAACTCGTCGAGAACGAGATCAAGGAAGGGAACGGTGCAGTCGTCGCCGTCAGGCTCCTCGACAAGAGGACAGGCGCTCCGGTGAACAACGCTGTCGTATTCGCCACCAGAATGGACATGGCTCCGGATGGAATGGAGGCGATGGCGGCGCCCGTCGAGGTGCTGCCATCCGAGGAGTCCGGCATTTATCGCTTCAAGACCAACCTCATCATGGCGGGAGGCTGGCGCTTCTCGATCGCTGCGAAGGTCCAGGGCGAGAGCGAAACGGTCGAGCGCCGCCTGGAATTCAAGGCCGTCCAATGAATAAGCTCGGCTCATTCCTGACCCTCGCCGTATTGGCGGCCGGGGCGGGCGCCGGCGGATACTCGGCCGGACAACAAGATCTGTCCGTCTCGGACGTCGTGCAAATGATTGAGACGACCATCGGGCGCCCGCTCGACGCGGGACCGAAGCCGGCGACTGCCGATCCGACTCCCTCTGGTCCCGTCATCTACTACCGCCATCCCGACGGAGATCCCGCCTATTCGTCGACGCCAAACCGCACCGAAGATGGCCGGGATTTCGTCGCGGTCCTGGCGAGCGAAGACGTTAGCTTCGAGGTTCGACCCAAGATGAAAGCAGGCGGCGAAGCGGTGGCGCCGAGCGAGCGGAAGATCCTTTACTACCGAAATCCTATGGGACTGCCAGACACCTCGCAGACACCCAAGAAAGACTCCATGGGGATGGACTACATCCCTGTCTTCGACGGCGAGGCGGATGACGGGTCGACCGTCAAGGTGTCGGCAGGGAAGCTGCAACGCACAGGCGTGAAGACAGCGCTTGCCACCAAAGGCGCGATTGTGCGCCCGGTCCGTGTTCCCGGCACAGTCACGCTGGACGAACGCCGCGTCAGCGTCGTGTCGATCCGCACCGAGGCGTTCCTCGAGGAGGTGGCGGCCATCACCACAGGAGATGTAGTCGAGCAGGGTCAGCCGCTCGTGCGCTTTTATGCCAAAGAAATCGCCGCAGCCGGGGCGCTCTACGCTGCTGACCTGAAAAGCGGTGGCGGACGCAAAGCCGCCACCGGAAGTTTCCAACGCCTCGAAAATCTCGCCGTCCCGGTCGAGGCGATCGAGGAAATCGAGAAGACGAAGAAAGTGCCGATATCGGTCACGCTGACGGCCCCCCGAAGCGGCGTCGTCCTCGAACGGATGGCCGTCGACGGGATGATGGCCAACGCAGGAGAAACGCTGTTCCGGATCGCCGATGTCTCCGTCGTTTGGGTAGTGGCGGACGTGCCGGAATACGAGTTGAGCTCGGTTCGGGTCGGGGACAAGGCAGCTGTGCGCATTCGCAGCCTGCCGGGCAAGGCGTTCGAGGGCACGGTTAGCCTGATCTATCCCGAAATCCAGGGCCAGACGCGCACCGCGCGGCTGCGCATCGAGCTGCCCAATCCCGATCGGCTGCTAATGGCGAACATGTATGCCGAGGTCGAGGTCGCCACCGGCGCGACCGAGCCGGTCGTGACGGTCCCTGACGGTGCCGTCATCGACACGGGCGCGCGCCAGATCGTGATCGTCGACAAGGGTGAAGGCCGCTTTGAGCCGCGCGACGTGAAGATCGGCCTGCGCGGCGAACGCATGACCGAAATCATGGAGGGCATCGTCGAGGGCGAACGCATCGTCGTCTCGGCGAACTTCCTGATCGATGCCGAAAGCAATTTGAAAGCAGCCCTCAGCGCTCTGACGCCTGCGGAGGCGCAGCCGTGATCGCGAATCTCATCGCCTGGTCGGCGCGCAATCTTGTTCTTGTCTTCTTTGCCACGGCGCTCGCAGCTGCCGCAGGGATTTATGCGGTCCGGACCTTGCCGCTCGACGCCATACCGGATCTCTCCGACGTCCAGGTAATCATCTTCACCGATCATCCGGGCCAAGCCCCGCAGGTGGTCGAAGATCAAGTCACCTATCCGCTGACAACCTCAATGCTCACCGTTCCAAGATCCAAGGTGGTCAGGGGCTTCTCCTTCTTCGGTGTGTCCTTCGTCTACGTGATCTTCGAAGACGGCACCGATCCCTATTGGGCGCGGAGCCGAGTGCTCGAATATCTGAACGCGGCCGCCAGCCGTCTGCCCGATGGCGTCTCCCCGGCGCTCGGACCGGACGCGACGGGCGTCGGCTGGGTTTACCAATACGCCGTCGTTGCCAAGGAATTGTCGCTCGCGGAACTCCGCTCCCTACAGGACTGGGTCGTGCGCTTCGCAGTCTCGAAGGCGGAAGGCGTGTCCGAGGTCGCGAGCGTCGGCGGCTTCGTCAAGCAATACTCGATCGTGGTCGATCCGGCGCGAATGCGGGCCCAGGGTGTGACGCTTTCGGAGATCGGCGAAGCGGTCCGCACCAGCAATATGGACACGGGCGGCCGCACGGTCGAGATCTCCGAGTTCGAGTTCATGGTGCGTGGACGTGGCTACCTGAAGAGTGTGTCCGACCTCGAAAGCATCGTGTTGAAGTCAGTCAGCGGCGTGCCGCTCAGGCTCGGCGACGTCGCCAAGGTCGAGATCGTGCCTGACGAGCGCCGTGGCATCGCCGAACAGAACGGCGAGGGCGAGGTCGCGAGCGGCATCGTGCTGCAGCGGGTGGGCGCGAACGCGCTGACGGTCATCGAAAACGCGAAGGAGAGTCTCGCCGAGATCGAAAGGAGCCTGCCCGAGGGCACCGAGATTGTTCCCGTCTACGATCGTTCAAAGCTCATCGAGGCTGCGATCGAGACTCTGAAGTCGACGCTGGTGGAGGAGAGCATCGTGGTCGCCCTCGTCACCATCGTGTTCCTGCTTCACGTGAGGAGCGCACTGGTCGCCATCATCATGCTGCCCGTCGGCATCCTGATGGCTTTTGCCGCTATGAAGCTGCTTGGCCTCGGCTCCAACATCATGAGTCTGGGCGGCATCGCGATCGCCATTGGTGCGATGATCGATGCAGCGATCGTCATGATCGAGAACGCCCACAAGCACCTGGAACGGGCGCCTCCGGGCAAACCCCGCATCGAGGTTTTGATCAAGGCTGCAGCTGAGGTCGGGCCAGCGCTGTTCTTCAGCCTGCTCATCATCACCGTCTCGTTCCTGCCGATCTTCACGCTGGAAAGCCAGGAAGGCCGCCTGTTCGGTCCGCTCGCCTTCACCAAGACCTTCGCCATGGCGGCGGCGGCGCTGCTCTCGGTGACGCTAGTGCCCGCCCTGATGGTGATGCTCGTGCGCGGCCGCATCGTGCCAGAGCACAGAAATCCGCTCAACAGGCTGCTTATCGGGCTCTACCGGCCGATCATCGCCGGCGTACTGAGGGCAAAGACGTTCACGATCCTGCTCGCGATTGCCGCCCTTGCTGTGACCGTCTGGCCGGCGCGCCAGCTCGGCAGCGAGTTCATGCCGAGTCTCGACGAAGGAACGTTAATGTACATGCCGACGACACTGCCGGGCCTGTCCGTCACGAAAGCCGCCGAACTGATGCAGATGCAGGATCGGATCATCAAGTCATTCCCTGAGGTAGAGTCTGTCTTCGGCAAGGCGGGCCGGGCACAGACCGCGACCGACCCCGCGCCGACCGAGATGTTCGAAACGATAATCAACCTGAAACCGAAATCAGAATGGCGGCCCGGAGTCACATCGGAAGGTCTGAAAACCGAGATGGACGCCGCGCTGCAGTTTCCAGGTGTTTCAAATGCCTGGACCATGCCGATCCGCGCCCGCATCGACATGCTGTCGACGGGCATACGCACGCCCGTTGGGGTCAAGGTCTACGGCACCGAACTCGCTCAAATGGAAAATGTCGCGCGCCAGATCGAGGCGGTACTGAGGGCCGTGCCCGGCACGTCCAGCGCCTACGCCGAGCGGGTGATCGGAGGTTACTATCTCGATATCGTTCCCGACCGGACCGCCCTCGGCCGCTATGGGCTGTCGGTCGGCGACGTGCAGGATGTGATCTCCATGGCGCTCGGCGCAAAGGTCATCACGTCCACGGTCGAGGGCCGCGAACGCTATGGTGTCGCTATCCGCTATCCGCGCGCGCTGAGAAGCGATCCCGGCGCAATCGCCCGCGACGTGCAGATCGCGCTGCCTGGCGGCGGCTTCGTGCCCCTCGGGGAAGTCGCCAAGGTCGAACTCACGCGCGGCGCGACCTCGATCCGCACCGAGAACGGACAACTTGCAGTCTACATCTTCGTCGACATCGCCGGCCGTGATCTCGGCGGCTATGTCGGCGAGGCGCAACAGGCCGTCGCCGCAGAAGTAAAACTGCCGCCAGGTTATTTGGTCGCCTGGAGCGGGCAGTTCGAATATCTCGAACGTGCCCATGCACGGCTGAAGATCGTCGTGCCACTAACGCTCGCGCTGATCTTCCTGCTGCTCTACCTCAACTTCCGGGCGCTGACCGAGACGCTGATCGTCATGCTGTCGCTGCCATTCGCAATCGTCGGCGGCATTTGGATGATGTGGTGGCTGGGCTTCAACATGTCGGTCGCGGTCGCGGTGGGCTTCATAGCGCTGGCCGGCGTGGCCGCCGAAACCGGGGTCATCATGCTGATCTATCTGGACAACGCATGGAGCGAGGCGAAGGCCAGATGTGTGGCCGGGAAGCGGAGTTTGACCAAGATGGACCTGAACGAGGCGATCATGTTCGGCGCCGTCGAGCGCGTGCGGCCGAAAATGATGACCGTCGTCGCCATCATGGCGGGCCTCCTGCCAATCCTGTGGAGCACGGGAACCGGATCGGAAGTCATGCAACGGATAGCCGTCCCCATGATCGGCGGCATGATTTCTTCGACGATCCTGACGCTCGTCGTGATTCCCGCCGTCTACGGCATCGTCAAGGGCTGGCGGTTGCCGATCCGGAGTGCGGTCGAGGAGCCAAGAGCAGACTTTCGGGTGAAATTGGCCGCGGAATAAGGGCGAAAAATGATGGATCGGATGATGTCGGGCGGAATGTAGGGAATGGGCCTGGCAGGCTTCATCCTCCTCGTCCTTGTCGCGCTGGCAATCGCCGCCTTGGTCAAGTTCGTGTTCTTCAGATGACATTCGCAGTAGCGAGGGCGCGCGGTCTGAACCGGGCGCCCTCTGATGAGATCTACGCCGCCATTTTCCGGCGGCTCTCTGCACAGCGACGGCAGGCCTCTACGCATTCCTGCATGTCACCGAGACGCTCGCAGTCATCCGCGCATTCGTTGCAGATCTCCGCGCATTCGCCGCAGGTATGCTTGTGGTGCTCGGAACCGATGAGCATGAAATGCGCCGATGTCCGGCAGATCTCGGCGCACGCCATCATCAACGTGAAGTGTTGTTTTTCGGTGTGTTGACCGCCCAGTTCCAGGCAGTGGCCCATCGCGGTCGAAAGGCACACGGAATAGCAGCGCAGGCATTCGTCGATGCAGCTTTTCATTTCGGGGCTAAGGTGATGCATGGGGGTGTCCTTTCTTCGATCCTAGGAGCGCGCTACGGCGCCTCCTAACGATCACTTCGCGTTCGTCTCAAGCCACTGCTTGAACTCGCCGATTTCCTTGGTCTGGGCGGCGATGATCGTCTGAGCCATCTTCTTGGCATTCGTCGTTGTCGCCGTATTTCAGCTCGACTTCGGCCATGTCGATCGCGCCCTGGTGATGCGCAATCATCCCGCAAGCGAAGGCGACATCAGGGTCTTTGGCCATCATGCCTTGCATCATGGCAGGATGCATCTTCATCATTGCCGCCATGTTGGCCTTGTGCGCTTCATCCATGCCCGACATGTCCATGTTGGCCATTCCCGGCATGGTGTGCCCGGCTGATGCGCCTTGATCTCTACACGCGATCGTTTGAGGTAAACCCGAACCCCTTCTCCACACATCAATCGAGCCAAGCTTTACAGGTGGCAGCTCCGTTTCGACAAGGCGATCGACGACCTTGAGCAAGCCTCTTATCTGGACAAGAGCCAAGGCGACGAGTTCTCCGTGACCATCGCAAATGAACTCAAGCTCTGCAGAAACATCGCCCGGCGCAGGTTCGACGGAACCAGAGAGAAGATGATTGCCGATCTGCGACGTCGCGGAGAAGACGCCTACGACGAGGTGGCGGAACGCTTGATCGACGTTATCTTCAAAGGGAACAAGCCCTTCGAGATGTTCCATGTCATGAACGAACTCGACTCGATCAAGAAGTTCGAGAGGATTGAAGACTTTCCGGAAGCCGAGCTTTTCGCCTCCATGATACCTCAGTCGAACATCGACCAAGCAATGCAGCACGAAGAGGCGATGCACGGATTCAGTGAAACCGACCTGTTTTTCAAGTCGATGATCTGTGTCTATGACTATCCGGACATGACGAAGCTGCGTTGCCGAATCCTCTACAACATCTGCTATGATGAGCCGCCTCAAACCAAGTGAGGTGATCTTTCACCCGTATCGACCTCTTTCAAGAGTCCGTCCCGTTACTCGCGACTGGCGGGCGATGCGGCGGATGAGGAAGGAGCATCATCAGGTAATATGCCGATATGGAATGTCCGCTTCGAGGCACGCACTACTGACCTACTGCCGTCTTGTACGGGTCGTCTCCGGCCAGTGGCTGAAGGTCAGCTAATAGGCGCGCTGCGAATGACCGGTAGTGGCGCGACCTGCTCGTTCTGGCAGATGAGCCGAACAGCAGCGTCGCCGCGTGACGTTCGCGACATTCGCATCGCGGCCGCTTCAAACGGCTTGATGTCGCCTTATTTGGTGTTGGAGCAAGCTATCGTGTTAAGATCGCTGGTCGGCACCGTGCTATCTTTAGGGGCAACGCGGCTGCAAATGCCGGTTCGTACGCATGAGTATACTGCCAAGCTGACCGCAGAAGACAATGCAAAGATTTTCTTGCCGCAGATTTTCGCAAAAGCAAGGAGACGTTCATGAGCGCAAGTGGCCGATATCTCCGGAGCCTGATTGCATGCATGCTTGCCTGTGTCTTCTGGGTGGATACCGCTTCAGCGCAGTCGAATAACGCCGGCTGTACGTTCCGACTGGTAGCAGGTACGTCCCGACAAATTCTGAGATGCCGGGAAGGCCTTACCATCATTGCGGAAGATGGCGCTCGTTTTGCACTGGTGGACCGTGATCGAAATGGTAGTGCCGATGCGGTCACATTACGGCGCAAGGCGCTGTTGCTCGATGCTCCAGCCGGCAGGGTCCGGGGTGGCTTCGCTGTCGTCACCCCGCAGGCGATCGCCGCGGTGCGAGGCACAAAATGGGCAGTCGACGTTGCCCGTGGCAAGACGTCTGTTTTCGTCGTCAAAGGTCGCGTCGCCGTGCAAAGGCCGGCGTCCAATGCTGGCGTAGTCCTCGGGCCGGGCGAAGGCGTCGATGTGGAAGCCGGAACAGGCACACTGACGGTCAAGCGCTGGCCCACCGCACGTGTTTCGGCTTTGATGGCCCGTTTCGGTCAGTAAGCTAAATGAGCGGGCGAGCGCTTCAGACGCTGATTGCGCTCGTTCTGGCGGGTCTTTGGGGGGCCGGCCTTGGCTTTGCGCACTGGCGCGGCAACATGTGGTCCCTCGATCGCGTCGAAGCAACGATGACGGATCTTCGAACGCTTGTTCGGGGAACGGCAAAGCCGCCGGAGCTGATTACCATTGTCGCAATAGACGACGAAACAGTCCGAAACGACGGCCGCTATCCCCTCAGCCGCGCCACGCTTGCCCGGATTGTCGATACGATAGCTCACTTTGGGCCGAAAGCCATTGCGGTCGACCTGCTGCTGGTCGATCCCGGGAAAAAAGATGATGATGAGGCGCTCGCGCGTTCGCTTCGTGGGACTTCAAGCGTAATCGCTGCTGCAGCGGTCTACTCGGGAGGTAAACAATCGATTGCAGTCGAGGGCGATGGCCCTCTCGCCCGAGTGCCGAATGCCAAGCGGTTTCTGTGGCCCCTGGAAGCGTTCTCGGATATCGCCGCTGTCGGCGTCGTGAACGTGGTTACCGACTGGACGGGAACGCCTCGGTTCGTCCCGTTGCTGTTTCGGGCCGGAGATCGGACGGAAGCGTCTTTCTCCCTGCGCGTTGCCGCCATGGCGGTGGGAGAGGATCCGGGAATTGCGCCCGACTATCTATCTCTGGGTGGACAGCGGATTCGGACGGACATTGGTCACATACTTCCTCTGACATTCTATGGCCCCCGCGGCACGATCCGCACGATCAGCGCCACGACGGTTCTGGGGGGCCAAGTCGATGGCGGCATTATTCGGGATCGAATTGTTGTGATCGGTGCCACTGCAACCGGCACCGGCGATGTTTTCCCGACACCGTTTGATCCCGTGCTCCCAGGCGTCGAGGTCATGTCGACGGCCATTGCCCATCTGATGACCGGCGACGGCATAGTGCGAGATCAGTACGTTCGCCTTGCAGATGCCGGCTTTGCAGTGGTGCTGCCAGTGGTTCTTGTGGGGCTGTTGGCATGGCGTCGCAACGCCATCGGCCTTGCGGCGATCGTCGGCGTGGTTGTGATCTGGTTCGTGCTCAATATGACCGCATTCTCACACCATATCTGGCTGAGCGCGGCGTTGCCGATGGCCGCCGCCATTCCGCCAGCTATTTTGTTCGGGGCCGCGCAGCTTTGGTTGGGCAGGAACCAGGCCCAGTATTTCGCCACGCAGAGCGAATTGCTTCAACGAGTTCAGGCCCCGGGCCTTGCGGGGTGGCTCGCGAAGCATGGCGACTTTCTCCTGGAACCTGTCCGGAGGGACGCCGCCATCATATTCATTGACCTGTCCGGTTTCACCGGACTGAGCGAAACATTGGGGCCGAACGCCACACGCGAACTTTTGAACACGTTCCATGCGTTGGTGGACGAAGAGGTGACAAGCTGTGGTGGCGTTGTCACGAATTTCATGGGTGACGGAGCCATGATCTTGTTCGGTCTACCGGAAGCAGCGACAGATGATGCCTTCAATGCTGCCCGCTGCTGCGCAGCGCTCTCCAGCCGTACCAACAACTGGCTCGTCTCGTTGCCCGCATCAACTGCATCGAGGCTCGGCTTCAAGATCGGAGCGCATTACGGAACAATCGTTGCGTCGAGACTCGGTGGCAAAGGCCGTCAGCACATCGCGACTACTGGTGATACGGTTAACGTCGCCAGTCGCTTGATGGAGATCGCGGCCGAGCAAAATGCCGAAGTCGCAGTGAGCGACAAAATGGTGCAAGTCGCCGGCCGCGACTGCGAGTTGTTCAAATCTGGTGCTCTAAGAGGACCTGTGCAAGCACAGGTCCGCGGGCGTTCAGGCTCGCTCGCAATCTGGCTGTGGCAGAGTTCGCAGACGCTGTAGGATACTAGGCCCCGTGAACAACGATGGTACCGGAATGTCTGAATGGCGCCCATTTGGCCGCGACACTTCAAATCCTGCCTGAGGCCTCGGCCAACCCGAACGGGAGATTTTGAAAAATCCGCATTGATGGAAGGCGGCTTCGGGTCATCAGCGCTGTGCCGCGAATGTCGGCTATCGGGCAGCAAAATGGGCTGGCGAAGGTCGCCTTTGGGTTAGAACTTCCGGTTCAGGCTGTGCGGCGGAAAGACAGAGAGAGGTCGAACCTTGCCGATCAGGTATCGGCGAAACGCTACCGTGAATCTGTGTCCCAATAATGGACAGGGGCCCAGTTGCACCGTCGCCATCGAGGGCGTAGCCACCAACACGCCGGCAAATAATGCAAGGGCGCGCATTTCCTGCTCCCGGGGAGGCGAGACCATTGCCTCTCGCGTCGACATTCGATTCACTGTTCCAGGCAGTGGGCCGAGGCATTCAGATGCGTATTGCGTTGCATGTCTCTTCCTTTCGTTATCTCGAGTCGGGACCATCAATGGCAAATCCTCCGCGCCGACCGACAAATCCAATGGCTGCCGCCGAAGCCGCCTTCAAGCCTGCCAAGAAGCCGGCCGCACCGGTTCGCGAAACCGCAGCTGCTCCAAATGTCAGAGAGCTTGTTTCAATCAGGATTGATCGAGCTGTCCTGGATTACTTCCAGGGCGACGGACCGGGCTGGCAGGACCCTATTAACGACGCTTTGCGAGCCATCGTCGAGAAGCGGATCGCCGCCGAGGACGACCGTTCAGACGCCATCACCTAAAGCGCGTCGCGTTTGACCGGCCTCATGCGACGCGCTTTAGGTTGTTGTTTTATGCATGTCGTAAATCGCAAAACCGCTGCACACCCTCGGGTCAGGCCCGGGTCAGGCCCGGGGGCATGCTTTTGCGCGACATGCATTAACGCAAATGCGAGCGCCTGGCGCGATCGCGAGATGGGTTTCGGTCAAGCCGGCAAGGATCGCAGTCCGGTCAGAGGGCTCGTCTCAGGCACAGGCGCCGGGGCAAGCTGCTTGGCCATGTCGATAAGCGGCAGCCTGATGATCGCGCGAAGGCCGTTGCTCCGGTTTTCCAGCACGATGTCGCCGCCGTGGTGGCGGGCGATGGCGCGGGCAATTGACAGGCCGAGCCCGACGCCGCCGGTCTCCCGGTTGCGCGACTGCTCCAGGCGAAAGAAGGGCGCGAACACCTGTTCCATTTCGCCTGGCGGAATGCCGGGCCCGGCGTCCTCGACCACAATGTCCAGGCTGTCGGCACTCCTGACCAGGCTCACCTTGGCCTGCTCGCCATAGCGGACGGCATTTTCGACGAGGTTGCGGATCGCCCGGCGTAGCGAGTCCGGCCGGCAGCGGTACAGCACCTTGGGCCCGTCGCTGACAGTGACGTTTTGGCCCAGCTCCTCGAGGTCGTCGCAGAGGCTGCCGACCAGCGCCGAAAGGTCGACGGTTCGCGTCTCCTCCACCGCGGCGTCCTCGCGCGCAAAAGCGAGCGCTGCTTCCGTCATCGTCTGGATTTCCTCGATGGTCTTCAGCATCTTTTCCTGGAGATCGTGATCCTGGACGAACTCGGCGCGCAGCCGCAGCGAAGTCAGCGGCGTGCGCAGGTCGTGGCTGATCGCCGCCAGCATACGCGTGCGGTCCTCGACGAAGCGCTGCAGGCGCTCCTGCATGCGGTTGAACGCCTCGGCGGTCTGGCGGATGTCGTCCGGCCCGGATTCCGGCAGCCGCGGCACGGCCTCGCCGCGGCCGAACAGTTCAGCGGCATTGGCGAGCCGTCGCAGCGGACGCGCGATTGCCTGCGCCCCGAAAATCGCTATGGCGGACAGGATGAGCGCGGTGAGCGACAGCGATATCGCCGATTGCGTTGTCCAGAAGGCACTCGGAATCACCTTGGCGTAGGCCGCGTTCAGCCAGGTGCTGTCGTCGAGGCGGACGGAAAGCCCCATGCCGTTTGGGGCGCCGTCCATATAAAGGAACTTGGCAGGTCGGGTGAACGGGCTGCCACTGCCGGACAGGTCCAGCATGCGCGGCGGCACCGAAGGGTCGGCGGCAGCGACTGCGTTCGAAGCCTGCCCGTTCATGTAGGCGGCATATTTGGCGGCAATCCCGGGCAGCGGCTTGGCGAGCTGCGTCAGCGCCTCCTGTTGCCAGGCGAGGGGATTGCTCGGCCCGTCGTGCGAGGTCCAGAAGCGCGTATAGGCCGTGCCGCTGACGTTGAGGATGTCGGGTCGAAGCGAGGGCGGCGTCGTGTCCAGCAAAATGGCAAGGGAGGACGTGCGGCTGACGAACTCGCCCTTGGCCGCCGCGTGCAGGGCTTGTCCGCGTTCGTCCCACGAGATCAGGAAGGTGATCGCCTGCGACAGGGCGAGCGCAAGCAGCACCAGCATGAGGAAGCGGGCCGCCAGGCTGCGTCTCCACAACAGCATCATGCCTGGGCCACCTCGGCGGTGAAGCAGTAGCCGCCGCCCCAGTGCGTCTTGATCAGCATCGGATTCTTCGGGTCCGCCTCGATCTTCTTGCGCAGCCGGCTCACCTGGTTGTCGACGGCCCGGTCGAAACCGTCGGCCGAGCGCCCGGCGGTGAGGTCGAGCAACTGATCCCGGCTGAGCACGATCCCGACATGCTCGATAAAGGCGGTGAGAAGGCGGAATTCGGCCGTGCTGAGCGCGACCGCCACGCCGTCGAGCCCGACCAGCTCGCGGCGGCCGACATTCAGGGTCCAGCGGTCGAAGCGCAGCGCGTTCGACTTGAGCCGACCGCGCTGCGGCGGCAGGCTGTGGACGCGCCTGAGCACAGCCTTGATCCGCGCCAGCAGTTCCCTCGGATTGAACGGTTTGGTCAGGTAGTCGTCGGCCCCGATCTCGAGGCCGACGATCCGGTCGACCTCCTCGGCCATGGCGGTAAGGAAGATGATCGGAACGTCGACCGTTCCGCGCACGTGCCGGCAGGCGGCAATGCCGTCCTCGCCAGGCATCATGACGTCGAGGACGATAAGATCGGGCAGGCTGCGGTCGAGCAGCCGCTTGAGCGCGGCCGTGCTGTCGGCGACGCTGACGCGATAACCTTGCTGGGTGAGGTATTTCCCGACCAGGTCGCGGATGTCCCTGTGGTCGTCGACGACCGCGATGTGCTGCGCCGCTTCCATACAATGCTCCAAAGCCGCCGCTGAATAGTCGGCCAGTATCGACGATATCTAGTTTGCGTCTACACGGATGATCACCTTCTGCGCCACGGCGGCAATCTCGCGCGGCATCAACAAAGCGTGAGAAGTGTAACGAAATGTATCAGAGCGCAGCGCCTGCGACAGCTTGCGATGAACTGCCGGTCGTCGGGACAAGGTTCTGCGACAGCTTCCGCCTAACTTGGCCTCGTCGCTAGCCCGGACTTCCAGTCTTTGCCGCCAGGCCATGCCGTGCGGCATCCGGACGGAGGTCCTCGCCAGCCTTTGATCGAAAGGATTGCACAATGGCCAGATTGATCATCAACGGCACGCCACGTGACATCGAGGTCGATCCGGATACGCCGCTGCTGTGGGTGATCCGCGAGCAGATCGGGCTTACCGGGACGAAATACGGTTGCGGCGTTGCCGCCTGCGGCGCCTGCACCGTCCATATAGACGGCGTCGCCACGCGCTCCTGCGTGCTGCCGGTGAGCGCGGTCGAGCCGGACCAGCAAATCACCACTATCGAGGGGCTTTCGCCGGACAGCTCGCATCCGGTCCAGCAGGCCTGGCTGGCGCTCGACGTGCCGCAATGCGGCTACTGCCAGGCCGGCATGATCATGGCTGCGGCGGGTCTGCTCATGCAGAACCCCAACCCCGTGGACGAGGACATCAACGCCGAGATCACCAACATCTGCCGCTGCGGCACCTACAACCGGGTGCGCGCCGCGATCAAGCTGGCCGCCAAAGCCGGCGAAGCCACGCAACGCGGTTGAGGAGAACAGTCATGAACGCCACAATTTCCCTCTCCCGCCGCAGCTTCATCATCGGCGTGGCCGCCACGGCCGGCGGCTTGTCCCTCGGATTCAACGTGCCGTTCATCAAGCCGGCACGCGCCGAGGGCAGCAAGGCGGCGCCGGAGATCAATGCCTGGGTGGTGATCAGGCCCGACGATACGGTGGTCATCCGCATCGCCCGCTCCGAGATGGGGCAGGGGACGCTGACCGGCCTGGCGCAACTCGTCGCCGAGGAGCTGAACTGCGACTGGTCCAAGGTCACGACCGAATATCCGTCGCCGGCCCAGAACCTGGCGCGCGACCGCGTGTGGGGTAATTTCTCGACCGGCGGCAGCCGCGGCATCCGCGAGTCACACGAGTATGTGCGCATTGGTGGCGCCGTTGCGCGCGAGATGCTGATCGCCGCCGCGGCCGCCGAATGGGGCGTGCCGGCCAGCGAATGCACGGCAAGGATGGGCATGGTCACGCATGCAGCATCAGATCGCGCCACCTTTTATGGCCAGTTGGCTGCCGCCGCCGCGCGAATGACGCCGCCCACCAATGTCACGCTCAAGGACCCGAAGGATTGGACCATAGCCGGCAAGCCGCTGCCGCGGCTCGACACGGCCGACAAGCTCAACGGCAGCCAGGTCTACGGCGCCGATCTCAAACTGCCGAACATGCTCAACGCGGCGATCCGGGCCTGCCCGTATTTCGGCGGCAAGGTGGAGAGCTTTGACGCGGCGGCGGTGGCGGGCATGCCGGGCGTGCGCACTGTCGTTCAGGTCGACGAGACCGCCGTTGCGATTGTCGCCGACACATGGTGGCGGGCGAAGACCGCTCTCGATGCCTTGCCGATCGTCTGGGACGAAGGTCCCAACAGGCAGGTCACCAGCGCCTCGATCGCGGCGATGCTCGAAGAGGGGCTCGGCGCAAATGACGCCTTCGTCGGCGCCAGGCAAGGTGACGCCGGTGCTGCCCTGTCCGCCACCGACCAGACGGTCACCGCGACCTATGCTTTCCCCTACCAGAACCACGCGACCATGGAGCCGATGAACGCGACGGCACTCTACACGCCGGAGCGCTGCGAGGTATGGGTGCCGACCCAGAATGGCGAGGCGAGCCTTGCTGCAGCGGCCGAGGCCGCCGGCCTGCCGGTGCAGCAATGCGAGGTGCACAAGATCCATCTCGGCGGCGGCTTCGGCCGGCGCGGCAACTTCCAGGACTATGTGCGCCAGGCGGTCAGCATTGCCAGGCAGGTGCCGGGAACGCCGGTAAAGCTGATGTGGTCGCGTGAAGAGGATATGCTGCACGGCGCCTATCACCCGACCACCCGATGCCGGCTGACGGGCGCGCTCGACGCGGACGGCAACCTGACCGCTCTGCACATGCGCATATCCGGCCAGTCGATCCTTGCTGCGGTGCGGCCGCAGGGCATGCAGAACGGCATGGACCCGGTGGTCTTCCAGGGGCTCGTCCTCGCCGGCACGGAAGGCACACTGGGCTATACGGTGGACAATCTCCTTGTCGATCATGCCATGCGCAACCCGCCGATCCCGCCAGGTTTTTGGCGCGGCGTCAACCTCAACCAGAACGCGCTCTACGTCGAGTGTTTCATGGACGAACTCGCCCATGCGGCCGGCGTCGACCCGCTTGCCTTCCGCCGCAGGCTGATGGCCAAACATCCGAAACATCTCGCCGTGCTGGAGGCGGTCGCCGAACGGATCGGCTGGGACAACCCGCCCGCGGCCGGCGTTCACCGCGGCCTGGCGCAGATCATGGGCTTCGGCAGTTATGTGGCGGCGGCAGCGGAGGTTTCGGTCACCGATGGGCAGCTCAGGATCCATCGCATCGTGGCGGCCACCGATCCGGGTCATGTCGTCAACCCCGCACAAGTCGAGCGGCAGGTCGAGGGCTCTTTCGTCTACGGCCTTTCCGCCTGCATCTACGGCGAATGCACCGTCAATGGCGGCCGCATGGAGCAGGAGAACTTCGACAGCTACGAGGTCGTGCGCATGGCCGACATGCCGGAGGTGGAGACGATCATAATGCCATCCGGCGGCTTCTGGGGCGGCGTCGGCGAGCCGACTATCGCGGTCGCTGCGCCGGCTGTCCTCAATGCGATCTTCGCCGCCACCGGAAAGCGCATTCGCACGCTGCCGCTGAAGAACCATGACCTCGCATGACATGGAGACGCTCGAAGAACAGGCGCGGCGGACGATCGTGCGTGCCCGTTCTGCTTACGGGGCTCGTGGCCAGCGCGTCGGCGTGGGCCGACGCGGCGCCTGGTGCGACGGCGTGCACCTGGCTGTCACGGGCCGGCGGCGCTCGGCAACAACCTGGCCGTAATCGCCGAGCACCAAGTGCCCGTCTTGATCGATGGGTTTTCCAAACAATGCGACCAGGAGCGCGAGACGCCCCAGCTCGTGCGTTCTGTGCTTGTGGGTCTTCGATCGATCTGCGCCTGCTTCAGGTCTTCTTCCAACTTTGCAGAAGCGGGCCTCTGCTCCCATAGACGGGATCCTTGCGTGGACGACTTACCTTCTTGGTCGTCGCGAGCGCGCGATCATGCTCCTGGGCAGTCGTGCATTCGTCATAGGTCCCAAATGGAGGGTAGGCGCCGACAACTAGAAAATCGTCGGATGCCGAAAGGCATTGGTGCCCGGTGCCGGCCGGAAGAACCGCGACGTCGCCGGCCTTCAGGGACAGGGTTCGGCCCTTTTTGCCTCCAAACCGGACTTTGGCCGTACCGGCCGCAACCCCGAGCACCTCATGTATTCGCGAATGGTAGTGAACGTAGTCGTAGATGCCATTCCGCCAGCTGTCCCCCCATCCATTGACCTCGAAAAGCTCCTCCAAGACGGCTGTGGGATCAAATTCTTCGGGCAGCCTCACGGCGCCGCGATAGGCGACAAGCGGCCAAAACGGATGATTGGGTACCAGGCCATCATCCTTGAACCAAAACTCATTTGCTTTTCGCCGCCTTACAAGATCGGTTACTTCTTGCCTGCCCGGTGCTGCGAAACCGGTAACCTGCTCGACGGCTTTCTTGGTACTCTGCAGAACGCTCATGATGTAGCCTTGCATTGCTGGTTGTCGGAAGACGAGCCTTCATGCCGATTCAACCGGCTGCATGCCGGTCGGTTCCGCTGCCTGTTGCAGGCCGTCCCTATCTCTGCCTTCGAGGCCACTCGACTGGATGAAGCGGCCGGCGATGCTGCAGAATGCAGATGCGGCTACCCGCCATGCGCCCGGCCAGGGTTGCCTCTCGGTAACGATTCCGCCTGCGATTTCGGCAAGAGGAACACCGCCCATGGCGCCACCG
Organism: Mesorhizobium sp. WSM4841; assembly: GCF_055811515.1. Taxonomy (NCBI): domain Bacteria; kingdom Pseudomonadati; phylum Pseudomonadota; class Alphaproteobacteria; order Hyphomicrobiales; family Phyllobacteriaceae; genus Mesorhizobium; species Mesorhizobium sp. WSM4841. The sequence continues at coordinate 71,549 of NZ_JBVVQC010000005.1, read as the reverse complement.
CGGTCACAACCAGCCAGACCAGTGCGAGCTGGATAAAGCTTTCGTCCGGTACCACCACAAGCTTGATCGTCCCCTGGATCACGGCATGCAGAAACGCACCCGGCCAGATCGAATTCCCCGCCCGCTCGAAGATCGCGGCCAACGGGAAGATCCGCGACAACGCCACCCCTAGTGACACTGCCGCGAGGATCGGCTCCATCGTCCAGAACATCGCGAGATGGACGAGAACGAACGGCACCGCCGCGATTGCAGCCGCCCTCCAGAAGGTCCGCCCCTCACGCAGGTGCCGGAAGAGGAACCCCCGAAACACTGTCTCTTCGGCGATCCCGCCCTGTGCAAAGATGCCGAACGCGAGCCACCACCAGCCATCGCGCAGCGAGAGCGGTAGCCCCGCGATCGCGCAATAGATTGGGATCAGTGTGATCAAGACGACGCTGCCGATCACTGTGAACCAAGTTGCTCCGCTTCGCGGCGCACCGAGGCCTAGCGCCAGCGCCGCCTCTCGCGGCACCTTCCGCGCTACCATGTACTCAACAATGAAGGCCGCAACGATCGTTAGCGTCCCGACAATGAGCCCCCATTCGCCCCGAAAACTCCGGAGCGACCACGCTGACCTGTCGAGGACGAGATAGAGGGCCAGCAATCCGGCAAAGATGAGAACCAGCCTCACCGCCGCTCCTCCTTATAACCGCAGCCTCTGAGAAAGAGGTCGGCGGCAACTTGCACTCAGGGCGTTGCTCTCACGCCGGCTCATCGGCTCGCCAAGCAGCGCTCGGATGCGCGGCAGCGAGGCCACCATCTGTACGAACAGCATAGCCGCCAGTTTCGGCTGGGGCAGGTTAGGCAGAAGCCCCTCCTCGCGCCACGCCTCGAGCGGTTCGCGGATCACCCCCGACGCGCGGTCGTGGAGCTCGATGAAAAGCCGCGAAAGTTCCGGAAACCTGAAGGCCTCGGCAAAAATCAGCCGATTGAGGCCGGCCGTCTCACGCGCCTCGGACAGCGATGCGAGCTCCTTTGCAACCCGGCGCAGAAAGTCACGTGGCGTCTCCGGGCGCTTGCCCGCGCCGACTTGCAAATCCGTAGCGATGGCAGGGCTCGCAAACGAGGCGCGCGTGACTCGTGGACGTTCTCGCCTCATGATGAAAAACCAAGGCCTTATCGGCTCTTTGAGACGGGTCATCTTTCGGTGCTGATTCATGACAAACCATTCATGGCAATCTCATGAGCTTCGATGACCTCGACCTGAATTTGCTGCGCGTATTCGACGTAATGATGCGCGAAAGAAGCGTTACGCGTACGGCATGCGAATTGGGAAGAACGCAATCTGCGATCAGTCATTCCTTATCCAGGCTGCGGCACCTTTTCGGCGACAAGCTGTTCACGCGCGATGGAGGAGTTATGAGGCCAACCCCGCGGGCGGTTGAGCTTCTGCCAGACATCTCAGCCGGATTAGCAACGATTCGAGCCTCGATTGATCGCCATCAAACTTTCGATCCCGCAACCACTCGGCGGAACTTTCGTGTCGGACTCACTGACTACCATGCGATGATAATCATACCACGTCTTCTCAGGGAGTTTTCCAGGCAGGCGCCCGGTGCCACGTTGAACATTATTCCAGCGAACGGGCTCGATATTCCGTCCTCGGTTCATCTTCGACAGATCGACTGTGCATTGACTGGAGCAGTGATCAAGGATGACCCAAGCCTGTTGAAGATCGAACTGGGCCAGGATCGTCTCTTCTGCGCAGTTTGGAGCGGCAGCCAAATCGCAAGTTCGGCGATGTCAATGGAGACATATCTGTCAGCGTCTCACTTGCAGGTTTCCGCCGATGGTGTTTCCAGCGGGCTTGCCGATGCCGCCCTCAAGGAGCTTGGTTTGCGGCGGAACGTGGTCGCGACGATATCGAATTATCTGGCACTTCCGTGGGTTTTGCGAGGCACCGAACTTGTTGCTCATTGTGGTGACGGAATCCTCCAAATCCTTGATAAAGCGAGTGAAGTGACGCTCCTTTCGCCGCCCCTGCCGATCCCAAATGTGAGCGCGTGGTTGCTCCTTCATCCGCAGATGGCCACAGACCCAGGGACGATCTGGCTCAAAGAAGTTCTCTCAAATATCTACTCTGAGTCGCAGATAAAGAAGAGAGAAATTGTTTCTGAGAGAGAACAGAGGAAATAAACAGGAGACACACGTCGCGTTGCTCCAATGAAGTGCGCTGGTATGAGAAGATGTGTCTTCAGACAGGGATTAACGGCTGAAACCCTTACGAGCGTAGCCATGTGTATGAGTGGGGCTCATATTCATCATGACGAGAATGAATTTGACCAATAATGACGCTTGCGCAACCTTGGTGCTCCACAAGAGAATAAGGGGAACCAAGATGCAGGCAATTCTCAAAGGACTGGTCGGAGCAGCTATAGGGCTCGTCGCATCCAACGCGTCCGCCGCGACGGTCGAAAATGTCAAGAAGAACGGAGTTCTGACCTGCGGAACCAACTCAGCGACAGCCGGATTCAGCCTTCCGGACAATGAGGGCAAATGGACCGGATTCGTGGTCGACTATTGCCGCGCTGTTGCCGCAGCGGTTCTGGGGGATGCGCAGAAGGTAAGGTTCATTCCGCTTACGCCGAAGGACCGCTTCACCGCCCTACAGTCGGGCGAGATCGATATACTCGCACATAACGCAACCTGGACGTCATCCCGCGACACATCTCTCGGAATACTTTTTGCGGGCACGTATTTCTACGATGGCCAGGGCTTCATGGTCCGCAAAGCAGAGAACATCGGTTCGGCCAAGGATCTGGATGGCGCGTCCATCTGCGTCACTCAGGGCACGACGACCGAGTTGAATCTCGCCGATTACTTCCGGTCGCATTCGATGTCATACTCGACCGTCGGGTTTGCTGATGAAGAAGCCGTCGTAAAGGCCTACGACGAAGGTCGCTGCGACGTCCTCTCCGCTGACACGTCCACCTTGAATGCGTCGCGCCAGCGTATGGCGAAGGCTGACGACAGCGTCGTGCTTCCCGAACTTATCTCCAAGGAGCCGCTTGGGCCTGCCGTGCGGCAGGGCGATGATCACTGGCTCAATGTGGCCAAATGGACGCTCCTTGTCATGGTAGCCGCCGAAGAGTTGGGAATAACCTCTGAGAATGTCGATGAAATGAAGTCGTCGGACAACCCGAACATTCGTCGGCTGCTCGGAGCAGAGGGCAGCCTCGGAAAGGATCTCGGGCTTGGCGATACCTGGTCCGTGGACGTTATCAAGCAGGTCGGCAACTATGGCGAAGTGTTCGATCGCAATATCGGGAAGGCCTCGCCGCTCAAGATGGAGCGCGGCCTGAACGCTCTTTGGAGTGAGGGCGGTCTCCAGTACGCCCCGCCGATCCGCTAGGCTGGGTCGGTCACGAGCCGCCGGCGATTGCGCCGGCGTCTTTCTTCACCAACACAGGAACAGGGTCATGTCCGATGTGCTGCTCGCCGCGCCCTCGCGCAGGAGCCTGTCCCTGCACGACGCCAAGGTCCGCGGCATCATCTATCAGCTTTTGCTGGCGGCCAGCCTGCTGGCTTTGGCCGTGGGCGTTGCCGTCCAGACTGCGTCGAACATGAGGGCACGCGGGATTCCGCTGTCTTTCGGCTTCTGGAACGAGGCCGCCGGCTTCGACATCAATCAGACGCTGATCCCCTACGACACGCTCTCCACCTACGGCCAAGCGTTCTGGGTGGGTGTGGTCAACACGCTCTATGTGAGTTTGCTTGGAATCGTGTTGGCCACAGTCTTGGGCTTTGTCGTCGGCATTGCCCGCCTGTCACCGAACTGGATCGTTTCAAAGGTCGCGGCTTCGTACGTCGAGATCATACGCAACATCCCGTTATTGCTGCAGCTTTTGTTCTGGTACAATGCAGTCCTGAAAGCGCTGCCTGCGCCGAGGGCGTCGATCGAACTCCCCGGCGGCGTCTATCTGAACAATCGCGGTCTCATCATTCCGGAAGTCCAGCTCTACGCAGGAGCAGGTACCGTGGGACTTGCATTCCTGGCGGCTACCATCTTCTGCGTCGCTTATTGGTCCTACGCCAGGCGCGCACAGAACCGCACCGGAAAACAGCTGCCCGTGCTGTGGGTCAGCCTCGCTGCCCTGAATGGACTGCCTCTGACCGTGTTCCTTTTGGTCGGCTCGCCGGTGTCGTTCGTGGTGCCGGAGTTGAAAGGGTTCAATTTCCGGGGTGGGCACCAGCTTTATCCGGAGTTCGCCGCCCTTCTGATCGGTCTCTCCGTCTACACCGCTTCCTTTATCGCGGAAATTGTCCGCAGCGGCATCCAGGCTGTTCCGAAAGGCCAGACCGAAGCCGCCCATGCGCTCGGGCTTGCGCCGGGCAAAACGCTTCGCCTGGTCATTGTTCCGCAGGCACTGCGCATCATCATACCGCCCCTGACTAGCCACTACCTGAACCTCACGAAGAATTCCTCACTCGCCGTGTTTATCGGCTACCCCGACCTCGTTCAGATTTTTGCGGGAACGGTGCTCAACCAAACCGGCGCCGCCGTCCAGGTGATGGCGATCACGCTGTCGGTCTATCTCGCGATTTCCCTCGTCACGTCGATTTCCATGAACGCGTTCAATCAACGTTTCGCGATCGTCGAGAGGTGATGCATGAGCGACCAGTCCCTGCATCCGCCGCTCGTTAACAGCTCGCTTCTGCCCCCGATGGCACCGCCTTGTGGAATCCGGCCGAGCCCGGCGACCTGGATCAGAAAGAACCTGTTCCCGACACCGTTCTCCGGCGCGCTGACGATCTGCTTCACGGTTCTCGCGGCATGGCTTTTGCAGCAGTTCGTGAGCTTTGCAGTCTTGGACGCAGTCTGGGCCGGCGGACAGGAAGAATGCCGCGCCAACCCTGACGGCGCCTGTTGGCCGTTCATCGTCGAGAAATTCGACTATCTCCGTTACGGGGCGTATCCCGTGTCCGAGCGCTGGCGGGTGGACCTGACGCTGGCAATCGGCGCCGTGCTGATCGTCTGGCTGATGTGGAAACAAGCGCCGCGGCGCAACCTGGCTGGGTTGCTGTTCTTTATTGTCTATCCGTTCGTCGCCTTCGTGCTGTTGAGGGGCGTCGCGTCGCTCGATCTGCCGGTCATCGATACCGTCTTGTGGGGAGGTCTGCTCATCACGCTGCTCATGTCGATCGTGGGCATTGTCTTCTCGCTGCCGCTCGGCGTGCTTCTCGCGCTTGGCCGGCGATCGCAGCTTCCCCTCGTCAGAGCAGTATGTGTCACCTTCATCGAGGTCGTGAGGGGTGTGCCGTTCATCACGGTGCTGTTCATGGCGAATTTCATGATGCCGCTCTTCGTGCCCGACTATCTGACGCCCGATCGGTTGCTGCGTCCGCTGATTGCGATAGCGCTGTTCTCGTCCGCCTACATGGCCGAGGTGGTGCGCGCAGGCCTTCAGGCGATCCCCAAGGGGCAATATGAGGCGGCAAAGGCGCTCGGCGTCAGCTATTTCACCATGATGCGTCTGATCATCCTGCCGCAGGCGCTCACGATCGTTATCCCAGGCATAGTCTCTACCTTTATCGGGCTGTTCAAGGACACGACGCTGGTAGCGATCGTCGGCATTGCGGACTTCCTGAGGGCCGTCGAAACGGCGCGAGTCGACCCGAACTGGGCTGGGCCGACGATCTCCTCGACCGGCTATCTCTTCGCCGGGCTGGTCTACTGGATCTTCTGCTTTGGAATGTCCCGCTACTCGCAGTCGATGGAGCGCGCGTTGGCGCGCGGCCACGAGAGCTAGGAAGCGGAATATGCGACAGACCGTGCTCGACAGTTTCCTGCGCAAAATCCTCAGATAGCGCTCCGAAAGTTCGAGCAGCGGCGAGCGGCAAAAACCACACCCGGAAATCAAGCAATGGCTGTGCAGATGCATCGCAATCTACGGTTGCGGAAAGAAATGTTGGAATGATCGACTTCGACAGGATCTATGATCGCCACCAATTTGGGTCAGTCAAATGGGCCAATCAGTGGGACGAATTCTCGCCTCGGGTCGAGGGCGAAGATCTGCTTTCGCTATGGACCGCGGACATGGATTTTCGCGCGCCTGAAACCGTCATCGCGCGCCTGCGAGAAGCCGCGGACCATGGTATCTATGGCTATACCCGCCGCGACCCCCGTCACTACGAGATTGTGCAATCATGGTTCGCGCGTCGGCACGACTGGTCGCCGGCACTGGAATCCCTGCTGCCGGCGCCAGCGATCATGCCGTCGGTGGCCGCGATGCTTCGGACCTTCACGAAGCCCGGGGACGGGGTGATTGTGCAGTCTCCCATCTACTCGCCTTATTTCGAAGTAATTCAGGGCAACGGAAGGAAGCTGCTGGTCAACAGGCTAAGGTTGCAGAATAACCGATACGAGCTCGACCTGGAGAACTTCGCGAAACTGGCAGCCGGGGCCAAGGCCTTCCTGTTGTGTAATCCGCACAATCCAGCTGGAAAGGCGTGGACGCACGGGGAATTGACGGCGCTGAACGATGTCTGCGAGCGCTACGGCATCCTCGTCATATCTGACGACATCCATTGCGATATCAGATTATCGGATCGCCCGCACATTGTCTTCTCGTCCCTCTCGGAGGATGCCGCGGAAAAGTCATTCATCTGCACGGCTCCAACGAAGACCTTCAATCTGGCCGGCGTGCCCTCCGCAACCGTGTCGGTGGCCAACAAGCAGCGGCGCGAGGCGCTTCTGGCCAGCATGCAGGCATCGTTCATGGTCAACGCCAACTTCTTTGGACGGCTGGCGCTAGAGATCGCCTACAGCACCGGCGCGCCGTGGCTGGATCAGCTGACGCGCTACATCGGCGGTAATGTCGATTTCGTCCTCAAGTTCGCCGAGGATCGCCTGCCGGGCATCACACCGATGCGGCCGGACGCTTCCTTCCTGGTGTGGCTGGATGCGCGCGGGCTCGATCGGAAGGTGGGAGGCGTTCAGCGGTTTTTCGTCGACCGAGCCGGAGTCAATTTGTACGATGGGCGCGTCTATGGACCCGGTGGCGAAGGCTACATTCGCCTCAATGTCGGTTGCCCTCGTCCGCTGTTGCGCAGAGGGCTCGAACGTATGTCCAGGGCGCTGGAGTCGTTGTGAGAGCCTTGAACCTGCACATCTGCTGCTTGACGGCGATAGCGTGCTTGCATTCAGCTCCAGGCGTGGCTGGCCAATCCGTAAACCCAAGGTCCGTTGCTTTCCCGGTTCAGGAACCGGCGGCCTTTGGACATTGTCGTCACGGTCTCGGCAATGCCGAGGCCGCTCTGCTGAAGGAACTCGGCAAACACGCCATCCCTCTCGCGCGTATCGACGCGCGCGAATCGACCTGCCAGCTTCTTCAGATGGACGGCGGTGAGATGGATCGCGTCCTGGTCGCTTCGAGCCACAATGGGGCCAATCACATGGCCGCGCCCGAACTCGCGACACATGGAATAGCCAACGACCTCGCCACCGCGGCTCAGAGTGGCTATCGAGGCATCCTCTGCGAGCAACGCAAGTAGCCCCGCACGATTTGTCCCAAACGCACGCGCGTCCAGCTCGGTGATCTCGCGAAGTCTGTCGCTGGGCAGCTCACTGAGTTCACCATCCAGAACTGGCATCGGCGGGAGTTTTTGTGGGGCCTCGCCCTGGCGCATGTAGACGATCGCCTCGCTCGTGAAGCCGAGTGAAATATACAGAGGATAGGCGGGATGGGTTGCATTCAGGGCCAGATTGCGATCCCCGCACTGCTCAAGTACCTGTTCCATGAGCCATCGGCCACCTCCCTGCGCCTGTGCGCGGGGCGTCGTGATCACCAGACCAATGGTGGCAAAATCGTCCCCGTGGGGAAACCACATCGCGCTTCCGAAGACGCGCCCAATTCCGTCAACGGCGACGATGCCGTGGCCGGCGCGGCGCAGTAGGTTCCAGTCCTTGGGGCGATGCGGCCAGCGGACAGAAATCGATAGTGCATGCAGCAGATCAACGTCGACATCATTGATGTCCCGCGCGACCAGTTCAAAGGATTTCAGGCGCACTGATCTCTGCATGTTAGTCGATCCGCTCCTTCAACGAATGCCCAAGGCATGCGTCTTGATCCTGGCGCCTTTAGCCATGTTTGCGACAGGCCTCATTTGCCGCAGCTTTACAGGGGAAAGCCAGCAGGTTTCGCTGATTCGAGGCGTTTTTTCGCAATCTTCAGCCAAAGCACGACGCGATTCGGCAGGGAACACTGCTGCCTACGGATAGGCTGATCGCACCCGGTGACAATGTGCAAGCAGAGCGGACCGCCATGAACGTGGAAGAAATCCTCGCGACCCTGATTGCATTTCCCTCTGTTATGGGCACGCCAAACGGCGCGATCGTCGATTGGATCCGCGACTACTGTCAGGCAGCCGGAGCCGAGGTGACGGTTCTGCCCGGTCCCGAGGGCGACCGGTCCAACCTGTTCGTCACGATCGGCCCGCGCGAGGGTCGGGGCTACATCATCTCCGGACATATGGATGTTGTGCCGGCCGGCGAGCCGGAATGGAGCTCGGATCCGTTCGTCCTGCGTCGCGAGGGCAGCAGGCTTTACGGCCGCGGCGCCACCGACATGAAGGGCTTTCTCGCCTGCGCATTGGCCGCGCTGCCGGGGCTTGCGGCGATGAAACTGCGGCAGCCAGTTCATCTCGCATTCTCCTACGATGAAGAGGCGGGGTGCCGTGGTGTGCCGCATCTTCTGGTTGCGTTGCCGATGCTATGCGAGAGGCCGCTTGGCGCGATTGTCGGCGAGCCGAGCCGGATGCAACCTGTGCGTGCGCACAAGGGGAAGGCGGCGGCGCGGCTCGAAGTGATCGGGCGATCCGGCCATTCGTCACGCCCCGATCTCGGACTCAATGCCGTGCACGCCATGGCCGGCGTCATCACGCACGCCGTGGCCTATGGCCAATCCCTCGCCGACGGACCGCTCGATCAAGATTTCGAGCCCCCATATTCTTCCTTGCAGGTGGGCGTCATCGCCGGTGGACAGGCGGTCAACATCATCGCTGGCCACTGCACTGCCGATATCGAGGTACGTGCCGTGCCGGGCGTTTCTCCAGCCTCCCTGCTTGAGCCGGTCAAGGCCGAGCTTTTTGCCCTGCGCGACAGCGGCTTCGAGGTAATTTGGCACGAGTTGAGTTCCTATCCCGCCCTTGCGCCCGCGAAGGGTAGTGAGCTAGCGGCGGTTCTGACCGAGCTGACGGGGCAGGAGCCGCTCACAGCGGTTAGTTACGGCACGGAGGCCGGGCTTTATCAGCAGGCCGGTATCGATGCGATCATTTGCGGCCCCGGCGAAATTTCCCGCGCGCATCGTCCCAATGAATACATCGAGATCGGTGAACTTGCTGCCTGCCAGAGCATGATCGAGGATCTCGGCGCGCGCCTTGCAGCATGAACTAGAGGGCGGGTTCCATGGCATTTCTTTTCAATTCCGATGCGGCGCGTGCTGCGGTGTTCCGCGAGATCTTCGCGCGCGAACTCCCGGATCTGGAATTCTTCCATTCCGGCGAGGAGATGGAGCCGGAGAATGTGCGCTATCTCATCACCTGGACAGTGCCGGACGAGATCTCGCGCTACCGCAATCTGGAAGTGCTATTTTCCATCGGAGCGGGCGTCGACCAGTTCAATCAGGACGTGGTGCCAAGCCATGTGAAGCTTGTGCGCATGGTCGAGGATGGCATCATACGCATGATGCAGGAATACGTCGCGCTTGGCGTGTTGGCGCTCCACCGGGAGATGCCCGCCTATCTCGAGCAGCAGAAAAGGTGCCTCTGGCAACCGATTGCCGCTCGGCAGGCGGCCGAACGCCGGGTCGGTTTTCTTGGTCTTGGCATGCTGGCGCAGGCGGCAATCGAGCGCCTGAAGCCGTTCCAGTTTCCGCTAGCCGGATGGAGCCGCCGCGAAAAGCGGATAGAGGGCGTTGCCTGTTTTCACGGCGCCGATCAGTTGCCCCACTTTCTAAAGCAGACGGACATTCTCGTCTGTCTGCTACCGCTGACACAGGAAACGAGCGGCATTCTCAATGGCGGGCTCTTCTCCTTGCTACCAGCCGGGGCGCAGCTGCTGCATGTCGGCAGGGGTCCGCAACTCGACCAGGCCGCGCTGATCGACGCGCTCGACACCGGTCACTTAACTGCGGCGATGCTTGATGTCACTGATCCAGAACCGCTCCCGGAAGACCATCCGCTGTGGTCGCATTCGAAGGTGATGATAACGCCGCACATTGCCTCGGTGACACAATCGCATACGGCGGCGCAATCCGCCGTGGACAACATCCGGCGCCACCGCGCCGGCAACGAACTGATCGGCCTCGTCGATCGAACGCTCGGCTACTAACCAGGAAACCTCACATGTCACTGCTGACCACGATTGACACAAATCCCGCCTTCACGCCGAAGGAGGCATTGCCGCTGCCGGAGCGGCTCATTTCTGGCACTCCATCCTTCAAGACCTGGGCGCAGGATGCCTCGAAAGGTGAGAAGGTTCTGACCGGCGTCTGGGAGGCGACCCCCGGCGAGACGCATTCGATCAAGGGCACTACCTACGAGTTCTGCCACATCATTTCGGGTGTGATCGAAATCGAGGAGAAGGCGGGCGAGACGAAGACCTACCGCGCCGGCGACAGTTTCGTGATGAAGCCCGGTTTCGTCGGCGTCTGGCGTACGATCGAGACCGTGCGCAAGATCTACGTCTGCGTTTATGACTGAGTTCAATGCCCAAGGTCCGGCCGAATAGCGCGCGCGGCGGTTCCAGAACAATCGACTTTCCAAGTTCCGCCTGACGCGATTCAACGCCGTCGGGCGGCTCATCCTCGACGGAAAATGCGGCGCGCGGTCCATTATTGTTCCGATGAAACGCTAGTGCCGGATGAGGACCTCCATCAAATGACGACCTATAAAATAGCGCTCATCCCCGGCGACGGCATCGGCAAAGACGTGACTGGGGCGGCATGGCAGGTGCTGCAGGCGGCGGCAAAACGGGGCGGTTTCGCCCTTGATGGCACAAGCTTCCCATGGTCGTGCGCCTATTACCTGGAAACCGGCGCAATGATGCCGCCAGACGGCATCGAGATACTGCGGAAATTCGATGCGATCTATCTCGGTGCTGTGGGGTGGCCCGCCGAAGTGCCCGACTCAGTATCGCTTCACGGACTGCTCCTGCCGATCCGGAAAGGGTTCACGCAGTACGCCAACATACGACCGCACAGGCTGTTGCCGGGCGTTCAGGGGCCCCTCCGATCCGATGGTTTCGACATCCTGTGCGTACGCGAGAATACGGAAGGCGAATATTCCGGTGCCGGCGGGCGCGTTCATTCCGGCACAGCCAATGAGGTCGCGATTGAGACAGCAATCTTCACGCGTGCGGGTGTCGAACGGATCATGCGTTTCGGTTTCGAACAGGCGCGGGCGCGCCGCAAGAAGCTCGCATCTGTGACCAAATCCAACGCGCAGAAACATTCCATGGTTTTCTGGGATGAGGTGACGCGCGAGATAGCGAAGGACTATCCCGATGTGGAGGTCTCGCACTACCACATCGACGCCATGGCTGCCCGCATGGTGCTGGCGCCTGACAGCCTCGACGTAATCGTCGCCTCGAACCTGTTTGGCGACATCCTCACCGATATCGGAGCGGCCATCCAGGGCGGGCTGGGTTATGCCGCCTCTGCCAATATCAATCCCGATCGCAGCGCACCTTCCATGTTCGAGCCTGTCCATGGTTCGGCACCCGATATCGCGCATCTCGGCGTCGCCAATCCGATCGCCGCGGTCTGGTCCGGTGCGATGATGCTGGAGCATCTGGGCGAGCGGCATGCTGCGGCCGAAGTGATGTCGGCGATCGAGTCCGTAACCGCGCAGGGCATAGGCACGATCGCAGGCAAGGACCGGACTGAAACAATCACGCGAGCCGTGCTTGCGGCATTGAGCTGAAAGGGCAGAGGAAAAAGACCATGAATGCGATCACGAAGATTGGCACCTTTAACGATACCGACCTGTTCCGCCAGCAGGCGTTGATTGGCGGTGTGTGGCGGGACGCGGACACAAAGGCCGTCGCCGAGGTCACCAACCCTGCCAGCCTGAATGTTCTCGGCACCGTTCCCGACATGGGGGGCGACGAGACCAGGGCCGCGATCGGCGCTGCGGCCGAGGCGTTCAGGAGTTGGAAGAAGAAGACTCATGCCGAGCGCGGGGGACTGCTGGAACGCTGGCACGACCTCATTCGCCGGCATGAACAGGATTTGGCGCTTCTGCTGACTTTGGAACAGGGTAAGCCGCTTGCCGAGGCGCTCGCGGAGATCCGCTACGGCGCGTCGTTCGTGAAATGGTTTGCGGAGGAGGCGCGCCGGATCGGTGGCTCGACCATTCCGTCACCCACTGCCGATCGCCGCATTCTGGTTCTCAAGGAAGCAGTCGGCGTCTGCGCCGTCATCACCCCGTGGAATTTTCCGAATGCGATGATCACGCGCAAGGTGGCGCCCGCACTTGCCGCCGGCTGCACGGTGGTGATCAAGCCGTCGGAGTTCACACCCTTTTCGGCGCTCGCGCTCGGCGTCCTGGCGGAGCGGGCGGGCATCCCGGCAGGCGTTATCAACATCGTAACCGGCATGCCGGCGGAGATCGGCAAAGAGCTGATGGCCAACGAAACGGTGCGCAAGATCTCCTTCACAGGTTCAACCCGCGTCGGCGCGCTTCTGATGAAGGGCGCCGCCGACGGCATCAAAAGGCTCAGCCTCGAGCTCGGCGGGAACGCGCCTTTCATCGTCTTCGATGACGCAGATCTCGATCTCGCCCTCGAAGGGGCGGTAAACTCCAAATTTCGCAATGGCGGCCAAACTTGCGTCTGTGCCAACCGCATTCTCGTGCAGGCCGGCATCTATGAGGCGTTTGCTGCCAAGCTCGCCAGCCGAGTTGCAGAGATGAAGGTTGGCGCCGGTACAGAGGAGGGCGTCGTCATCGGGCCGATGATCAATGGGGCCGCCATCGAGAAGATCGAGCGGCATGTCGCCGATGCTTTGGAGAAAGGCGCCCGGATAATTGCCCGGAGCGAAGCAGTGCCGGAAGGCAAGCAATACGCCCGGCCTATTCTGCTCGGCGACGCCACGACCGAAATGCTGCTGGCGTCGGAAGAGACGTTCGGGCCCGTTGCGCCGTTGTTCCGTTTTGAAACCGAGGAGGAAGCCATCGCGATCGCCAATGGAACACCCTTCGGCCTTGCCGCCTATTTCTACACGGAAAACCTCAAACGATCGTGGCGTGTGGCCGAGGCGCTGGAGTTCGGTATGGTCGGGCTCAACACCGGCCTGATCTCGACAGAGGTCGCTCCGTTCGGCGGTGTGAAGCAGTCGGGGCTGGGGCGCGAAGGATCGCAGCTGGGGATTGAGGAATATCTGGAGGTCAAGACGCTTCACGTCGGCGGGTTGAATTAGAGGCCTTTTCGAATCTCAAGAGCGAGACAAGCAATGAGAAAGGGGCGGCCGAACCGCCCCTTTCTCATTCGATACTTCGGATGCCGCGATGGCCGGAGGCCCGCCAGCCTCAAGCAACTTCCCGAACGGGCTCCAGTCCGACGGCGGCGGCCAGTCCTCCGATATCCTTGATCTCGGTGTATTCGTAGAAGGGGTTCGCGGGCTCGTGGCCGCGATTCACCCAGACCTTGCTCTTGATACCGAGATCATAGGCGGTCATGAGATCGTAGCGGAATGAGGACGACACATGAGTAATGTCCTCAGGGCCGCAGCCGAGCTTGTCGAGCATGTATTCAAAGCCCTTCATCAGCGGCTTATAGGCGCCAACCTCTTCGGCGGTGATGACGGTGTGAAAGGGCGCGCCGAGCTTTTCCACATTCGACATGATCAGGCTGTTCATGGAGTTGGACAGGATCACCAGTGGGATTTCCTTGGCCGCTCTGGACAGGCCAGCCGGGACGTCGGGGTGCGGACCCCAGGTTGGCACTTCGTCATAGATGCGTTGGGCATCTTCGGGTTTGAACTGGATACCGATGCGCTTGCAGCTGCGTTCGATGGAATTCTGCACCACCTCGAGGAAGGGTTTCCATGGCCCCAGCACCTCGTCAAGGCGATAGCCTCTAAAAGCCTCCACGAAGCTGGCCATTGCCTCTGGGGAGAGGCGCTCGCCGTAGACGCGCCGCGCCGCACCGGCCATATCGAAATTGGTGAGCGTGCCGTAGCAGTCGAAGGTGATATATTTCGGTCTGAACGTCGACATGGCGACCATCCTCCTAGTTTTCTCGGCACAGCGTGCCTGTACCACGATCACCATAGTCGGAGATCTGGAAGACTAACGGCCGCATTCGCTGCGACCTGAAGCAGATCGTTTCGTATTGCATCGCCGGTTTGGCAGAGAGTTGCGCCACGTGTCCTTTCGAGCTTTGGGAGCAGCGCGGCCTGTCGGCCATGCTTCGGCAGAAGATGCGGCGCGAGCGGCGAAGGATAGTGAAAACGCGTCGCGCATGGCTGCCGGTCGGGAGGAACTGCTGTCTTTGGTGGTCTACCGTTAGCACCTGAAGACGAAGGCCGGAAATTCATCATGACCACACAACAGATCATCCTTGAAGAGATGACACCGGGGCACCTGGAAGGTGCTGTCGAGTTGTCTCGCCAAGTTAGATGGCCGCATCGCCGCGAGGATTGGGAGCTGGTCCAGTCGGTCAGCCGGGGGATCGTCGCTCTGGAAGAAGAACGCGTGGTGGCGACCATCATGATGACCCCCTACGGCGACGATGCCGCCGCCATCAACATGGTGATCGTCGATGCGGCCATGCGCGGCCGCGGGCTCGGCCGAAAGATGATGGAAGAGGCGCTTGCCAAGGCGGGTGAGCGCACCTGTTGCCTGGCGGCGACACGGGAAGGTCTGCCGCTCTATGAGAAGTTGGGCTTCGTCACGAGTGGCGAGATCGAACAGCATCAGGGCGAGGCATTGCCTGTTTCCGCACCGGCCCGTGTATCCTGGGCCGAGAGCGGCGATCTTGCCCGCCTCGGGGTGCTGGATCGCGAGGCATTTGGCCATGACCGTTCGGCGCTGATGAAGCTGCTTCGCGAGCGCGCGAAGTTCGCTGTCATTCGCGATGAAGGCGATACCCAGGCCTTTTCCGCCATCCGGCCATTCGGCCGGGGGCTGGTCATTGGGCCGGTGGTGGCGAGAAACGGTACCGAGGCCAAAGCCCTGATCGACTTTCTGCTCGCCCATCATCAGGGCCAGTTCGTCCGTGTCGATACCGACGTTTCAACGGATCTTGCTGAATGGCTCACCGGGCGCGGGCTCGCGCCCGTCGGCGGTGGGATCACGATGCGACGCTCCATGGCCACGCCCAAAGAAAGCAAGCCCGTGCATCACCGCACATATGCGTTGGTCAGTCAGGCACTCGGTTGAATCGGAGGAAGAAATGCTGGCAAACTCACTGATCGAACTCGATCGCGCGCATCTGGTTCACCCGTTTTCATGCTATCGGAGCCACGAGGAAACCGGTGTGCGGGTGCTCAAATCCGCCAAGGGCGCGATGGTGACCGATGCAAGCGGGAAAACGCTGCTGGACGGATTCGCGGGTCTATGGTGTGTAAACATCGGATACGGGCAGGAAAGCGTCGTTGAGGCAGCGGCCAAGCAGCTAAGAGAGCTTCCCTATGCGACGGGATACTTCGGGCTGGGGTCCGAGCCCGCCATTCGTCTTGCTGCCAGACTTGCCGAACTGGCGCCCGGCGATCTGAACCATGTCTATTTCACGCTGGGCGGTTCCGACGCAGTCGACAGCACGATCCGTTTCATCCGCTACTACTACCATGCCAAGGGTACGCCGCAAAAGGACCAGTTCATCTCGGTCGAGTATGGCTACCACGGATCCTCGACGGCAGGGTCCGGTCTGACCGCGATCCCCGCTTTCCATGCGGGCTTCGGCGTGCCTTACGACTGGCAGCACAAGATTC
Organism: Mesorhizobium sp. WSM4841; assembly: GCF_055811515.1. Lineage (NCBI taxonomy): Bacteria > Pseudomonadati > Pseudomonadota > Alphaproteobacteria > Hyphomicrobiales > Phyllobacteriaceae > Mesorhizobium > Mesorhizobium sp. WSM4841. The sequence goes on along the minus strand of NZ_JBVVQC010000005.1, from coordinate 55,578 downwards.
CCTCGCACTACGCCTATCGCAATCCGGTCGGTTCCGATCCGCAGACGATTATCGACGCATCGGTCGCGGCCCTGCGCGCCAAGATCGCGGAACTCGGCGCGGACCGCGTTGCGGCCTTCTACGCCGAACCCATTCAGGGTTCGGGCGGTGTCCTCGTTCCACCGACAGGCTGGCTGAAGGCCCTGCACGCCGTGTGCAAGGAACACGACATTCTGTTCGTTGCCGACGAAGTCATCACTGCCTTTGGCCGCACCGGTCCGCTCTTCGCCTGTGAAGAGGACGATGTGGTGCCGGATTTCATAACCACGGCGAAGGGACTGACCTCGGGCTACGTGCCGATGGGCGCAGTCTTCATGTCGGACCATGTCTACAATACGATCGCGGACGGAGCCGGCAAAGCGCCTGTCGGCCATGGCTACACCTATTCAGCCCATCCTGTGAGCGCGGCGGTGGGGCTGGAATGCCTGCGTCTCTACGAAGAGGGCTTGCTCGAGAACGGGCGGAAGGCCGGGAAGCGCTTGATGGAAGGCCTTCGCTCGCTCGCCGACCACCCGCTGGTTGGCGATATTCGCGGTCGCGGCATGCTGGCCGCGGTCGAGTTGGTCACTGACAAGGAGCGCAAGACGCCGCTGCCGGCGGCAGCCGATCCGGGTCGCCGTATTTTCGACCGCGCATGGGCGAACGGCCTCATCATCCGCGCCTTCAACAGCGGCATCCTGGGCTATGCGCCGCCGTTGTGCTGCACGGAGGACGATATCGATGGAATCCTCGAACGCACGCGGATGACGCTGGACCACACCCTCGAAGACAAGGACGTGCGGGCAGCAATGAAAAGATGATCGTCCAGACTGCCGCCGCATGCGCGGGGCAGCCTCTTCCTCATCTGCCGAATATGGCGTCGAGCGGCAGGTGAGATTTCACGATAGGGGATTTCAGCACGACGAAGCTGAAATATTTGTCGATGCCGATGTCCATTTCGACAAGGCGCTCCATGACCGTCTGGTATTCGGTGATTCCCGCTGTGACAAACTTCACCAGGTAGTCGTAGCCGCCTGAAACAAGATGGCATTCGATGACGGAATCGATCTTCTCGACAGTGGCAAGAAACCGCGCGAAGTCGTTCTGCCGATGGTTCCTGAGCGTGATCTCGGTGAAGACCGTCAACGTCTGCCCGAGCTTGGAGACATCGATCTGGGCGGAATAACCGGTGATGAAGCCTTCCGCCTGAAGCTTCTTGACCCGCATCAGGCAGGGGCTCGGTGACAGATACACCAGCTCGGCAAGCTCGACGTTGGATATCCGCCCGTTCTTTTGCAGCTCGGAGAGAATTTTGATGTCGATCTTGTCGAGCTTCATCAGAAACCTGTCACACGTTCGAACCGCGGATCGTCCGGCAAACGGCGTCCGTTACTTCCTGCGTGGTCGCGGTGCCACCAACGTCCGGCGTCAGCACGCCTTCCCTTGTCACCGATTCCACAGCGCGCATCAGCCGGTCGGCCGCTTCGCTTTCCCCCAGATGGTCGAGCATCTGGGCGGCGGTCCAGAAGGTGGCGACAGGGTTGGCGATACCTTTGCCGGCAATGTCGAACGCCGAGCCGTGGATAGGCTCGAACATCGAGGGATGGCGCCGCTCGGGATCAATATTGGCGGTCGGTGCTACGCCGAGACTGCCCCCAAGCGCGCCTGCAAGGTCCGACAATATGTCGGCGTGAAGATTGGTGGCGACGATCGTATCGAGGCTCCGTGGTTTCAGCGTCATACGCGTCGTCATAGCATCGACCAGCATCTTGTCCCACGTGACGTCCGGGAATTCCCGTGCCACCTCGGCGGCGATTTCGTCCCACATTACCATGCCGTGCCGCTGCGCGTTGGATTTCGTAACAACTGTCAGGAGCTTTCGCGGCCGTGACTGCGCCAGCCGGAATGCATAGCGCATTATGCGGGTGACGCCGACGCGCGTGAAGATCGCGACCTCGGTTCCGACTTCCTCGGGAAGGCCGCGATGGGCGCGGCCGCCGTGGCCCGAATACTCGCCCTCGGAATTCTCCCGCACGATCACCCAATCCAGATCGCCAGGGCCAACGCCCGCCAGCGGCGAAGCAATGCCCGGCAATATCCTGGTCGGCCGCACGTTCGCGTACTGATCAAAGCCTTGGCAAATCGGCAGCCGGAGGCCCCAGAGAGTGATGTCGTCGGGCACATCGGGAGCACCGACCGCGCCAAAGAAGATAGCGTCGAAACGCTTCAGCTGCGTCACACCGTCCTCGGGCATCATCCGACCATGGGCCTTGTAGTAGTCTGAGCCCCAGTCGAAGTGCTGGACGCGCAGCTTGAAGTCGCCGCAGCGCTCTTCAAGTGTCTCAAGCGCCTGGAGACCGGCGGCAATGACCTCTGGGCCGATCCCGTCGGCCGGAATGGCGGCAATCTCATATACGCGCATCGTCACTTTCCCTGTTTTCGAGCTGGCCGCCTCGCGGCCTCGATCTCGTGTGCGACCGGTTGGACGTTGGCAAATCGGTCTTCTTAGAATTCAGCGACCTTGCCCCACGCAGCGGTCTTCAGACGCTCCGGCCTATAGGGACGCGGATCGACGATCGGCTCGCTGCCGGTGATGATGTCGGCGATCATATGCCCGGCGCCGGGGCCGATCCCGAAGCCGTGGCCGCTAAATCCCGCCGCCAGGATGAAGCCCGGAATCCCCTCGATTTCACCGACTGCCGGGATGCCATCGGGCGTGCTGTCGACATAGCCCGCCCAAGCATGAGAAATCGCGGTGCGCTGGAGTTCGGGCAGCAATTCGCAGGCTCTTTGATATGTCAGGCGAATCTGCCTCATGTCAGGTTTGGGGTCGAGAATCCGATTCCGTTCCATTGGTGTCACGTCGTCAAGTACCCATTTCCTCAGGCTTTCATGACCTTGACGCCAGCCCTCGAACGCTCCCGGGGCCAGACCGCGCCAGCGGCGGGCGAACATGGGCACGAACTCGCGGCTGAACCTGAGCTGCTGCGGCGTTGGATCGACGCGCGCCCGCCCGCTGATCGCCAGCGCGTATCCACCGTTGCCGCGCCGCGTCAGCGAGACGCGCGCGGTATGCAGGGCATCCGGCAGGCCATTTGCGCCCGGCGCTACGGCTAGAATGGACTGACGCACGGCAGCTTGCGGGAAACGAATACCAAGCTGGTTGCAGAAGGAAGAAGCCCACGCGCCTCCGGCCATGACCACGGTCGTTGTCCGGATGGTTCCCGCTTCTGTAACGACACCGCTGACCCGGCCGGCGCTCAACTCTATGCCGCGAGCCGCGCAGTATTGATGTACCGTGCCGCCGGCCGCCATGATGCCGCGCGCGGCAACGGGCACCGCCTTTGAAGGATCCGCCGTTCCGTCAGTTGGCGAGAACACGCCGCCCTTCCATTTGCGGCCGGTCGCCTTGCCCCGTTCGGTGGCTTCTTCCGCGCTCAGCATATGTGTCGTGACGCCGACCGTCCTTGCAAAATCGCGCCACTTTGCCCAACCTGCGAGTTCATCGTCGTTCTGCGAGAGATAGAGCAGCCCGCAACGGCGAAAGCCGGTGTCTTCGCCAGTCTCCTGCGCCACTTTTTCCCAGAGATCGAGGCTCTTGGTTGCCATCGGCAACTCGCGCGCGTCACGGTTCTGCTGGCGGCACCAGCCCCAGTTGCGGCTGGACTGTTCGGCGGCAACGCGCCCCTTCTCCAGCAGGGCAACGCTGACACCGCGGCGTGCGAGATAATATGCCGTGAATACGCCTACCACGCCGCCGCCGATGACGACGACGTCCGCCTCGCGAGGCAGGGAAGGGCTGGCATCGATGTGCATGAGCGGCGCGGGCATGGATGGGGACTCCGGTAATTTGAAGCATCCTAACCTGCCGCCTGCAGAGGCAGGCTGCGAAGTTTGTGCCTGGACGGAATATCGTGCGGCCAGCGGCCCCTAGGACGGGCAATTGTTCGGAGAAAAGCTCGCTGTCACCGGGGCAAGCAGGAGTACACTTCATACAGTCGCGTCATCCAAGGCATGGCTACTCACAGCGCGACGCACAGTTGCCGACCCTGATCGGCAGTGCCTTGGCCGACATTGCGATGGGCCGCACCGACACTGATCCGCTCGACCGAATTCTGGCACAGGGTGCCGACGCACGCCGGAAGCCCTGATTCCTGCCCGTCGTGGGGCCTATTACCGCATGAAGGATATGGTTGCCTGATCATGTCGCGGACGCCGAACAGCTGCAGAGTGAAATGCCGAACTGGACGTTCTTTTCAGAAGTTCCTGCCGCGCGAGGGCCAAGTTTCGATGACTCTGCGGAAACAAAACAGTCAAACTGGCTGAAAGAACGGAGCAGCCCTTCCTTATGGCAGGCAAGCTCCAGAGGACTTCCGATAGGCTGGCTTACGCCTTCGGAGATTTCTCCAAGAAAAGGGAACAGTGTCCGGTACACGGACCGGATTTCATCAAGGGAGCCGCCAGGATGAGCAGAATCCGTTTCTCGCAGCCTCAGGGCGCGAAGCGCCGAGATGGCCAGACGACGGCCGCTACAGTGAGGCGCTTCTGCTCAAAGGGCGATGATGCGGTCCGCAATAGCGTGGACCCGCTCGGTTGAAAGGGGAGGTGATCTCGATGATCGCAAGCATTCAGGCCGTAGCCCCCCACGATGTGGCGCTTTCGATACGCGACCTCACGGTGAATTTGCCGGAAGGCATGGAACGGACCCATGCCGTCGAGAACATCTCCTTTGATCTGAAGCGCGGACAGATCCTGTGCATCATCGGCGAATCCGGATCGGGAAAGTCTGTCACAGCCAATGCGATCATGGGGCTTCTGCCCAAGGTGATCCGGGTCTCCTCGGGCGCCATCCAGCTGGATGGGATGAACATCATAGGCCTGTCGCCCGACAAGCTGCGCAGCTTACGCGGCCGGGTTGTCTCGATGATTTTCCAGGATCCACTCTCGGCACTCAACCCGCTGATGACGGTGGGGGCGCAGATCGACGAAGTCATGGCGGCGCATGGCGTCGGCACTCCGAAATCCCGTCGCGGCCGCGCTGTCGAGTTGCTGACCGAGGTGGGGCTGCCCGACCCCGAACTCATGTATCATCAGTATCCGTTCCGGCTTTCTGGCGGGCAGCGGCAGCGGGTTATGATCGCCATGGCGTTGGCACTCGAGCCGACGATCCTGATTGCGGATGAACCGACGACCGCGCTCGACGTGACCACCCAGGCACAGATTCTGGACCTGATCCGCGACATTCAGCGCCGCAAGGGAATGAGCGTCATGTTCATCACCCACGACTTCGGGGTGGTGGCCGAGATCGCAGACAGTGTCGTCGTGATGGAGAAGGGCCACATCGTCGAACAGGGTAGCGCCCAACAGGTCCTGAAGTCGCCGGGCCATCCCTACACCCGGCGCCTTATCGCAGCCGTCCCGCACCTGACCGGTGAGGACCGCGTTCCTCTGGAGACGGCCGACAAGGCGCCGATCCTGAAGGTCGAAGGCCTGGTGAAGACCTACCGCAGCGGCAGTTCCCTGTTCAGCGCGCAGCGCGTCGTGCCCGCGGTCAACGAGGTGTCGTTCGATCTGGCGCCTGGACGCACGCTGGGCGTTGTGGGCGAAAGCGGTTCCGGCAAATCGTCGCTTGGCCGGCTTTTGATCAAGCTGCTGGACAGCGACGGCGGCGGGATTCTGTTCGAGGGCCGCGACATCGCCAAGCTTTCCGAAGCCGAATTCCGCCCGCTGCGGCCGCGGGTTCAGATGATCTTCCAGGATCCCTTCGCCTCGCTCAACCCGCGCTCGACGATCGGCCACATCCTGACCGTTGGCCCAGTCGCGCACGGGACGCCCTATGCCCAGGCGCGTGATGAGGCGAAGGCGCTCCTGGCCCATGTCGGACTCGATGCCGGCGCCTTTGGCCGCTTTCCGCATGAATTTTCCGGTGGGCAGCGCCAGCGCATAGGTATCGCTCGGGCACTGATGTTCAAGCCAAAGCTGCTGATCGCCGATGAAGCTGTGTCGGCGCTGGACGTGTCGATCCAGGCCCAGATCCTGCAGCTGCTCGACCAGATCCAGCGGGAGACCGGCGTGTCGATGATCTTCATCACCCACGACCTGCGCGTCGCCAGCCAGATCTGCGACGAGATCGCGGTGATGCAGAAAGGGCGGATCGTCGAACGGGGACCGCCCTCGCAAATCTTCCTCGACCCGCAATCAGCCTACACGCGTGAGCTGGTGGCGGCGATTCCTGGAGAGCAGCCGGGATCTACCCGTCCGGTTGCAGCAAATGGGTAAGAGCCACGGCGGATACCGCCAGAACAAGGGGAATTCCAATGACTGAACGCTCAGACACCAAATCAAACTACTCGCGGCGCGATGCACTGCGATTGATGGCGATAGGCGGGGCGGCAGGCCTCATTGCGCCCAATCTGTTGGGCAAGCCCGCCTTCGCCCAGACCCCGCCAGCGAGCCCAACCGGTCGCGTCGTCGTCGGACTTTCGCAGGAACCCACCGTGTTCAACCCTTTGATGCCGCATATCGAGGTCGACGACGCTGTGCATTTTTCGCTTTTCGATGCGCTCTTCCGCATGGATCCCAAAGGCGTTCTTCAGCCCAATCTTGCGGTCGAAGTGCCAAGCCAGAAAAACGGCGACATTTCAGAGGACGGTCTTAAGTGGCGCATCCGCCTGCGTGACGACGTCCGCTGGCACGACGGCAAGCCCTTCACGGCTGAGGATGTGAAATTCACTCTTGAGCTCATCACCAATCCGCAATTCCGCGCCTGGCGCACGGCCGGCCATTCGCTGGTGCGCGATATCAAGGTGGTCTCGCCGACCGAGCTCACCTGGCGGATGGAAGAGGCTTTCGCCCCCTACCTGTCGTTTCTCGCCGAAACCTTCATGGTTCCCAAGCACATCCTCGAAAAAGAGGCCGACCCCAACGCCGCCGCCTTCAATCAGGCGCCTGTCGGCACTGGCGCATTCAAGTGGGCGCAGCGCGTTGCTGGTGATCATATCGAACTCGTCGCGAACGCGGATTATGTCGGGGAGGGCCCCTATTTGGAGCGGCTCGTCTTCAAATACATCCCCGACATGACGGTGCTCTACACCCAGTTCAAGAGCGGCGACATCGATCTTGTCGACCAGGCATTCATAACCGCCGACCACTACGCGGAAGCCAGCAAACTATCGGATCGTGTGGTCAAGCTGGAGCCTGGGGCATCGGTCGAGTCGATCTATCTCAATCTTGAGAAGCCGCAATTCAAGGACCCGGCGGTCCGCCAGGCGCTCTACGCCGCAATCGATAGGAAAGCGATCCTCGAAGCAATTTATTACGGGGTCCACACTCCCACCGAGACGTTCATGCCGCAGAGTTCCTACTACTACAATCCGAACCTGCCGGCCCAGGAGTTCAACCTCGAGCGCGCGGGCCAGATCCTCGACGAGGCCGGCTGGGTACCCGGAGCCGATGGAATACGGGTGAAGGACGGGGTGCGTCTGTCGTTCGCCAACTCCACCACCTCCGGCAACCACCTGCGCGAGCAGACGCAGCAGTTCCTGCAGCAGACATTCGCCGAGATCGGGGTGGAGATGACCATCTCGAACCTGCCGGCCGCCGTCATGTGGGGCGATTTCTGGCTCAAATCGCAGTTCGAGTCAGCCATCTCCGGTGTAACAAATGTCATCGCGGGCGACCCCGACGTTTCCAACCGCCTGCACACCAAGGCGATCGTCGCGAAGGGCGGAAAGGGCTCGAACACAGGCCAATACTCCAACCCGGAGGTCGATGCGCTGCTTGAGAAGGGCACCCGCACCTTCGATCGGGAAGTGCGGCGCGCCATTTATCTGCGTGTGCAGGAAATCGTCCGTCAGGATCTGCCGTTCCTGCCTCTGTTTGCCTCCACCAACGTGTTCGGCCGCAAGGAAGGGCTGGAGGGTTTCGAGGCAAATTCCAACACCCGCGTCGCATCCTGGCATGCCGCCGGATGGTATTGGAAGGGCTGACATACATACGCCCCCGCCTCGCGGCGGAGGCCCGTCTTCGGCGCTGTCTTGAAAGAGGAGAGTTGAATGCGCGGCTTCCTGCTGAACCGGCTCTCGCAGAGCCTCATCCTGCTCCTGATCGTCTCGCTCATCGGGTTCCTCGTCCTGAACCTGCTACCGGGGGGGCCGCTGGCGCAATTCGGGCTGGATCCCGGCATGACGCAGGACGATCTCGATCGCCTGAAAGAACAATTGGGGCTGAACCGTCCGCTGTTGATGCAATATTTCGACTGGGCCTGGCGGCTTCTCCAGGGCGACTGGGGCCACTCCTTCCGCGACGGCGCGCTTGTGCTGGCAGTGATTGGCCGGCACGTCTTTGCCACGCTGCTGCTGATGGGTACGTCCACCGCGATTGCGATCGCGATCGGCACCTGGATCGGTATCCGCGGCGCCACGCACCGCTATTCGCTGTTCGACCATATGGCGACCGTCGGAGCCATGGTCGCGCTGTCGATCCCGACCTTCTGGTTCGGGCTCGTCGGCATCTACATCTTCTCCCTGCAGCTGGGCTGGCTGCCTGCAGGCAACATGTACACGATCGGCGACGGTTCTGTTCTGAACTATCTCCATCACCTGATCATGCCAAGCATCGTGCTGTCGCTGGTGCATGTCGCGATCTGGAGCCGCTACATGCGCACGGCGACGCTCGACGTGATCAGCCAGGATTTTGTCAACACCGCCCGCGCCAAGGGCCTGAGCGAGCGCCGAGTCATAATGAAGCACGTCGTCGGCAATGCGCTTTTGCCGATGATAACACTGGCCGGGGTGCAGCTTCCCAGCATCCTGACCGGCGCGCTGGTGACGGAGACAGTGTTTACCTGGCCGGGAATGGGTCGACTGTTCCTGGACAGCCTCGGCTACAGCGACTACCCGGTCGTGATGGGACTGCTGATGTTCTCAGCCATCCTCGTCATTCTCGGCAACCTGATCGCAGACATCGTGGTGGCGATCGTCGACCCGCGTATTCGTCTGGGTTGAGCGCGTAACCTCACGCCCAACAGGAGGCACCCGAAATGACCGCTCTCGCCGCAAATGCAGAACCAAGCCGCTGGTGGCGCAGCCGCACCGTGCGCCGGTTCATGAGCCATCACCTGGCGTTGCTGGGGGTGGCGATGATCATCGTTCTCACGCTGGCATGCGTGTTCGGCCCTCATCTCCTGCCCTATGATTCCCTATACATCGATTTGCGCGCCCGCTTTTCACCGCCGCTGACCGGCGACCACTATCTCGGGACCGATCCTTTGGGGCGGGACGTGGCGGCGCGACTGTTCATGGCGGGGAGGACCTCACTGCTGGTGGCTTTCTCTGCCATGCTGCTGTCGACGCTTATCGGAACGTTCGTCGGCGTGATCGCGGGCTACCGCGGCGGCTGGATCGGCGCAGCGCTGATGCGCACGGTCGACGGTTTCCTGTCATTCCCCTCCATCTTCCTGCTGCTGGCCTTGGCCGCGGCACTGAAGCCAAGCCCGGCCATGGTCACCGTGATCGTCGCTGTCACCAGCTGGATGGAGGTAGCCCGAATTGTCGAGGCCGAGGTGCGGTCATTGCGCGAGCGCGAGTTTGTGCTGGCCGGGCGCATGCTGGGACTGAGCGGCACGCACATCATGTTCCGCGAAATCCTTCCAAACGCCATGGGTCCGATCATCGTGGCCGCTACCCTGACAGTGGCGCGCGCGATCCTGCTGGAAGCCTATATCAGTTTCCTGGGTTATGGCATTCAGCCGCCGCTACCCAGCTGGGGCAACATGCTCGAGGGCGCCCAGCAGTATCTGGACAGTGCGCCCTGGCTGGCGATCATTCCCGGGGCCGCCATCACCATGGCAGTGACAAGTTTCAATTTCATCGGCGACGGGCTGCGTGATGCGCTCGACGTGCGAGACGACCGTGTCTGATCTGTCGACAAATGCGGCCCAATTCCGATCCCGAAAACCCAGTGAGAAGTGACTCACATGCACGAGCCGAAAGTCGCCGACAAGAACACACCCTACTGGTGGGAAGCGGCGCCCGTCATGCCGCTGCCGCCGCAGCCCCTGGCCAGGAAGGTCGATGTGGCGATCGTCGGCGCCGGCTACGCCGGCCTTTCGGCCGGGCTTGCGCTGGCGCGCGAGGGGCGTTCGGTTGCAGCTTTTGATGCGATGAATCCGGGCGAGGGTGCTTCAACGCGCAATGGCGGAATTACCAGCGGGAGTATCCGGCTGGACTACGCCACGATCACCCGGCGCTTCGGCGAAGAAAAAGCCATGACGATCGAGGCCGAGGGCAAGGTCGCGCGCGAATTCCTTTACGACTTCATCAAGTCGGAAAAGCTCGACTGCGACTTTCAACTGGTTGGCCTGTTCAAGGGCGCCATCGGATATGAACAGTACGAGAAGATGGCCCGCGGCGCCGAGGCGTTGGCGAAGAAACTGGGGATCGAATCTTACGCTGTTCCATATGCAAAGCAGCGCAACTACGTCGGCACCGACTTCTATCGCGGCGGCATGGTCCGGATGGACATCGGTGGGCTGCACCCGGCCAAATTCCACGCGGAGCTCCTGCGGGTGGCGCTCGCTTCGGGACTGGCGGTGCATTCGAACACGCCCGTGACCTCAATTGAAAGGGATAGCTCCGGGTTCCGCGTCGCGACTTCGGCCGGAACGGTGCAGGCGCGGCAGGTGCTGGTCTGCACAAATGGCTACACGGATGGCGCCAGTCCCTTCCTGCGCCGTCGGCTGGTTCCGGTTCGCAGCCGGATCATTGCCACCGAGGAACTCGCGCCTGAGGTGATGGCGCGCCTGATGCCGAAGCGGATGATGATGGGCGAGGGCCGCGAGCTTGGCTTCTATTACCGCCCTTCGCCCGACGGCAGACGCATCCTGCTCGGCGGGCGCGACAGCTCGCGTGCAGGCGATCCGGCAGCCCCCACGCTCCGTCTGCGAAACGGGCTGGGCGAAATTTTCCCAGAACTGGAGAAGGTTCGCCTTTCGCACAGCTGGTTCGGCAATGTGGCGATGCACCGCGACATGCTGCCCCGCATCTTCGAGAAGGACGGCGTGGTCTATGCCACCGGCTTCTGCGGCTCGGGCGTGGTCTGGGCGCCATGGGTCGGCACGCGTGCGGCTCACAAGCTGATGGGACATAGCGATCGGGCGCGCACCGCATTCGATTTCCGACCGCCTGCAGCCATCCCGCTCTATCGTGGCAATCCGTGGTTCCTGCCGGCCGTTATCAAGGGCTACGCCCTGCAGGACCGTATCGCCTGGTGGCGCGCCAGCCGCTGACAGGCCGAAGGGTGGCGGTCACTCGACCCTTGCCGAACAATTGCGGCGACAAGGAACAGCATCACATGCACTACATCTCCACGCGCGGCCATCCCGAACGCAGGAAGTTCTGCGAAATTCTGCTTGAAGGCCTTGCCCCGGATGGCGGCCTCTATGTGCCCGAGGTCTACCCTCGGCTGGATGATGCCACGCTGGATCGGTGGCGGGGCTTGTCCTACCCAATGCTCGCCTTTGAAATCCTGTCGCTCTACATCGACGATATTCCGCCCGCTGACCTGAAGGCCATCTGTGCAAAGACCTACAAGCCCGAGGTTTTTGGGACCGCCAGGATCGCGCCCGTGCGAACGCTTGAGACGGGTCTCCATGTGGCGGAACTGTCGAACGGTCCCACCCTGGCGTTCAAGGACATGGCGATGCAGTTGCTCGGCAATCTGCTCGAGTATGAACTGGCGCGGCGCGATGAGGAGCTGAATATCCTCGGGGCAACCAGTGGCGACACGGGCAGCGCGGCGGAATATGCCATGCGCGGCAAGAAGGGCATCCGCGTCTTCATGATGTCGCCGCACGGACGCATGAGCGCCTTTCAGCAAGCCCAAATGTTCAGCCTGCAGGACGACAACATTCAGAACATTGCCATCGAAGGGGTGTTCGACGATTGCCAAGACATCGTGAAAGCCGTGTCCGGCGATGCTGACTTCAAGAGGCGCCACCGGATCGGCGCCGTCAATTCGATCAACTGGGCCCGGCTGGTCGCTCAGGTGGTGTATTACTTCTCTGCCTATTTTCAGGTGACTGAAGAGAATTCGTCAGAGGTCGACTTCGCCGTTCCCTCGGGCAATTTCGGCAACGTCTGCGCCGGTCATGTTGCGCGCATGATGGGCCTTCCCATATCCCGTCTCGTCATTGCGACCAACGAGAACGATGTGCTCGATGAGTTTTTCCGCACCGGGGTGTATCGCGTGCGGGGCCGGGCGGATACCTATGAAACCTCGAGCCCATCCATGGACATTTCCAAGGCCTCCAATCTCGAGCGTTTCGTGTTCGACTTGCTCGGTCGCGACGCCAGCCGGACGAGATCGCTGTTCGACGATCAACTGCGCGAAAGCGGGTCGGTCGATCTCAGCGGAGATCCGGCCTTCGGAAGGGCGGCGGACCATTTTGGTTTCCGCAGCGGGAAGAGCACCCACGCCGACCGGTTGGAGACGATCCGTGGCGCGTGGCACCGCTTCAACGCGGAGATCGATCCACACACTGCAGACGGCGTGAAGGTCGCGCGCGAGCATTCGGTTTCGGATGTGCCGATGATCGTGCTCGAGACGGCCCTGCCGGTCAAATTTGCGGAGACCATCAGAGAGGCCCTGGGCCGAGAGCCAGTTCCTCCGCAACGGTTCGATGGCATAGAGGGTTTGCCGAGACGGTTCAAACTGCTTCCCGCCGATGCACAGACCGTAAAGACCTACATCGCCGAAACCCTGCAGGCCGCGGTCTGCTGAAAGGCTGCTTCCGCGACCGGGACCTTTTTCGCCATGGCCGTATATACCGAGCTGTCACCCGACGAAGTCGCAACCTTCTTTCAGGCTCTGGGCCTGGGACAGCCGAATTCCGTTCGCGGCAGCACGAGCGGAATTGAGAACACGAACTACTTTGTGGATACCGAGGCAGGCGAATATGTGCTGACCCTGTTCGAGCGGCTCACGTTCGAGCAATTGCCCTTCTACCTTCACCTGATGAAGCACCTTGCGGCGCGGCGAATGCCGGTCCCGGATCCGGTTGCCAACGTCAGAGGCGAAATCCTTCACACGCTAAAAGGCCGGCCTGCCGTGATCGTCAACAGGCTTCCTGGCGAGAGCGTGACGGCGTCGACAGAGTCGCATTGTCGCGCTGTCGGGGAGATCCTGGCGCGAATGCACGTGACCGGGAGCGACTACCCACGGCGACAGGCCAATCCGCGGGGCCTCGAATGGTGGAAAGAGGTGGTGCCGGTGGTCGGCCGCTGCGTATCTGAGGGACAGCGCTCGCTGCTCACAAGCGAACTGGCCTTTCAGAACCAAATTGCTGTGTCCTCTACCTACGAGCGACTCCCCAGGGGGCCGGTGCACGCTGATCTCTTTCGTGACAACGTGTTGTTTGAAGGTGGTCACCTGACCGGCGTCTTCGATTTCTACTTCGCCGGATGCGACACCTTTTTGTTCGATATTGCCGTGTGCCTCAATGACTGGTGCGTCGATAGTGGCACCGGCCGCCAAGACACTAAGCAAGTTGCCGCCTTTCTCGGCGCGTATGAGTCAGTTCGCGCGCTCACTGGACCCGAACGCTTATTGCTTCCTGCAATGCAGCGCGCTGGAGCATTTCGTTTTTGGCTATCGCGTCTCTGGGATCTGTACCAGCCCAGGGAAGCTGCGCTCCTCAAAGCACACGATCCAAGCCACTTCGAGCGCATGTTGCGCGTGCTCCGGGCAGAAATCGCATGAGCAAGACCGCGAAGATCACCAATGGAAGTGGAAGCACGATGGCACCGACTCTCAAAGACCACCTTCGCGAGCTGCTTTCGCAGATCGAGACGGAGGGCCTGTACAAGCGCGAGCGCGTCATCACCTTGCCCCAGTCGTCCGAGATCGAGGTTGGCGGCCGCAAGCTGCTCAATTTCTGCGCCAACAACTATCTCGGCCTCGCCGACAGCGAAGAGCTGCGCGAAGCGGCGAAGGCCGCGCTCGACCGATACGGCTACGGCATGGCCTCGGTGCGCTTCATCTGCGGCACACAAGAGGAACACAAGCAGCTCGAGGCAATGATATCGAGCTTCCTCGGTATGGAGGACACAATCCTCTACGGTTCCTGCTTCGATGCCAACGGCGGCCTGTTCGAGACGCTGCTTTCCGAGGAGGACGCGGTCATTTCCGACGCGCTGAACCACGCCTCGATCATCGACGGCGTCAGGCTCTCCAAAGCAAAACGCTTTCGCTATGCCAACAACGACATGGCGGCGCTCGAGGAGGAATTGAGGAAGGCCGAAGGCAGCCGCTTCAAGCTGATCGCCACCGACGGCGTTTGTCGGCGAGCACGGCCGCGGCACGCCGGAATATTGCGGCGTCGAGGGCCGGGTCCATATTCTCACCGGCACGCTCGGCAAGGCGCTGGGGGGTGCCTCGGGTGGCTACACGGCGGCGAGCAGGCCGGTGGTCGAATGGCTGCGCCAGCGCTCGCGGCCCTATCTATTTTCCAACACGCTGATGCCTGCGATCGCCGGGGCCTCGCTGAAGGTGCTGGATATGATCGAGCAGGGCGGCGGCTTGCGCCGCCGGCTCTACGACAACGCCTCGCGCTTCCGCGCCAACATGGAAAGAGCGGGCTTCACGCTGGCCGGAGCCGACCACCCGATCATTCCTGTGATGATCGGCGATGCCGCGCTGGCTTCGCAAATGGCCGACATGCTGCTTGAGCGCGGCATCTACGTGATCGGCTTTTCCTTTCCCGTCGTGCCCAAGGGCCAGGCCCGCATCAGGACGCAGATGTCAGCCGCCCATTCGGCCGCCGATATCGACCGGGCGGTGGCTGCGTTCGGTGAGGTGGGCCGCGAACTCGGGGTGATTGGCTGATGTCCAACATGATGCGCGCACTCGTTAAATCTCGCGCCGAACCCGGTATCTGGATGGAAGAAGTGCCAGTGCCGGAAATCGGCCCGAACGACGTTCTGATCAAGATCAAGAAGACCGCGATCTGCGGTACCGACGTCCACATCTACAATTGGGATCAGTGGGCGCAAAAGACCGTGCCGGTGCCGATGGTGACCGGCCACGAATTCGTCGGCACGGTCGCCGATTTCGGTGCGGCGGTGACCGAATACAAGATCGGCCAGCGTGTGTCGGGCGAAGGCCACATCGTCTGCGGCCACTGCCGCAATTGCCGGGCGGGCAGGGGGCACCTGTGCCGCAACACGCTCGGCGTCGGCGTCAACCGGCCGGGCGCCTTCGGCGAATATCTGGCGATCCTGCAGCACAACGTCGTGCCGATCCCCGACGACGTGCCCGACGAGATCGCCGCAATCTTCGATCCCTTAGGCAATGCGGTTCACACCGCATTGTCCTTTGATCTCGTCGGCGAGGACGTGCTGGTCACCGGCGCCGGGCCGATCGGCATCATGGCTGCACTCGTCGCTCAATGCGTCGGCGCGCGAAAAGTGGTCATCACCGACATCAACCCGGTGCGGCTGGCGCTGGCGAAAAAGCTCCGCGTTCAGCATGTGGTCGACGCGTCGAAGGAAAAGCTGCGCGACATCATGCCGGCGCTCGGCATGACCGAAGGTTTTGACGTCGGCCTCGAAATGTCGGGTGCGGCACCCGCCTTCCGCGACATGATCGACGCCATGAACAATGGCGGCAAGATTGCCATTCTAGGCATCGCGCCGACCGGCTTCGAGATCGACTGGAACAAGGTCATCTTCAAGATGCTGCATCTCAAGGGCATCTATGGCCGCGAGATGTTCGAGACCTGGTACAAGATGATCGCGCTGGTGCAGGGCCCGCTCGATGTCAGCGGCCTGATCACCCACCGCATCGGCGTGGACGACTATATTTCGGGCTTCGAGGCGATGAAGAGCGGCAATTCGGGCAAGGTGGTGATGGACTGGTGACGGCGGCCTTGGGGCTGGACTCCAGGGCTCGCCATTCGCGGCGTGAACGCCCGGGAACAACGCGATTTTTGAGTTCGTGAGGGCGATGATGACGCTTCTTTATCATTCAGGGCTATCGAATCCAGGACTTGATTGCCATCTGGCGCCTCTGACAGCGGGTAGTCGTGTTGAGAGGCATCCCTCAACGAGACCGGGTAAGCAGCAATGAAGACTCAAATAGTCGTCATTGGCGGCGGGGCTGGAGGCCTTGAACTCGTGCGGCGGCTCGGAGCACGTCTCGGCCGCAAGGATTTCGATATCATTCTTGTGGAGCGTAACCACACCCATGTCTGGAAGCCGCTCCTCCATGAGGTTGCGGCCGGATCACTCGACGCAAATCTTGACGAAGTGGGCTACCGCGGCCACGGGCACCGTTGGGGCTACCGCTTCTTCTATGGGTCGCTGGAGGCCATCGATCGCACCGCGCGGCAGGTCACAGTGGCGCCGATATTCGACGATGACGGGTCGGAACTGGTTGGTCGACATCGGCTCCGATACGACTACCTCGTTATCGCAATCGGGTCGGTTTCAAACGACTTCGGTACTCCCGGAGTCAAGGATCATTGCCTTTTCCTCGAAGACCGTCATCAAGCGGATCGCTTTCGATTGAAGTTGTTGAATCATTGTCTTCGAGTTTCCAGGACAATGTCAGCTGATCCAACCGACGACGCCTTTGTTGATATAGCTATCGTAGGTGGCGGTGCGACAGGCGTCGAACTCGCTGCTGAACTCTACAATGCTGCATCATCTCTTAGACATTATGGCCTGGAAGTCTTCGACGAGACCCGGTTGAGGGTCACTTTGATAGAGGCCGGGCCACGGATTCTTCCGGCTCTCCCAGATGCTTTAGCAAAGGCCGCGCATCAGGAACTTGAGGCCCTCGGCGTCCGGGTGCTTGCAAACACAGCTGTATCCGAAGCAACGGAAAAGGGGCTGAGGTGTGCTACCGGGGAGCAGATATACGCCAATATTTGCGTGTGGGCTGCAGGAGTGCAGGGGGCAAATATTCTAGGAGAGCTCGACGGACTTGAGGTGGCGCGTAGCAGGCAACTTGTCGTCCTTCCCACCCTCCAAACGAGCCGGGACGAGCGCATCTTCGCCATAGGCGATTGCTGCTTTTTCAAGCCAGAGGGGGCGGGCGGCCCGGTGCCACCACGAGCTCAGGCTGCCCACCAGATGGCATCGACCGCTTATTGCAACATTCTTCACTTGATTGCTAGGGAAACGCCGGAAGCATTTGTCTATCGGGACAAGGGCTCGTTAGTGTCGTTGAGCCGGTTTTCCACCGTCGGCAGCTTAATGGGAAACCTCGTCGGAGGGCGGATGGCGATCGAGGGGCGGCTGGCCAGGATGATCTACGTGTCTTTGTACCGCATGCACTTGGTGGCCATACATGGCTGGATCAAGGGCCTGGCTCTTATCCTGGTCGGCCATGCCAACCGCGTTGTCCGTCCGCGTCTCAAATTGCATTGACGTTGCTTAGGCTCGTGAACACGCTACGGCACAGGATCGAAGGATGCCGCTTCGGTCTGCATTGCACCTCGCCTGAGCGACGCCCGAGTGGCCTTGCCGCATGCCGCCATCGCTAACGGTGGTGCGTGGTACAGCAGCGCTGCGGGCTATCACGTTAGATCAGCGGTGGGACGCCTTTGCGCGGATCAGCGCGTCGGCCATGTAGAGATCCTGTAGTGAGATACCAGAACTGTCGAAGACCGTGATTTCGTTGTCGAAGCGGCGTCCGGGCGCACGCTTTTCAATGACGTCGCCGATTGGTGTTACCGCAAGCACGCCGGCGTCGATCTGGTCGCGCAAATGTTGGAACTCGCCGATCTGGACGGACTGGGAAAGCAGATCACAAAACAGACGTGCCCTGGGAAATAATTCGCTCGGCAATTCGCGCTTGCCCGGGGCGTCCGACCCCATGCTGACGACATGGGTTCCGGGTCGCACCCAAGCGGCATCGAACAGCGGTTCGCGCGAGGGCGTTGCCGTCACCACGATGTCGGCCGCGCGCACGGCTTCTTCGGGCAAGGCGGCGCGCGCCTTCAAGCCAATTTCGCCGATCTGGTCGACAAGAGCGTCACGTCGCAGCGAAGGCCGGGCCACGACCAACACGGTTTTGATGGGGCGGATGCGCGCCAGCGCCATGACCTCGAAACCCGCCTGGTTGCCGGCGCCGAATATCGCCAGAACCTTGGCTTGCTCGCGCGCAAGAAGATCGGTGGCAACCGCGTCGGCGGCGGCCGTCCTGTAGGCGTTGACCTTGCCGGCCTCGATTACGGCGCCGAGCCGACCTGTATGCTGATCGAGCAGCACGATGGTGGAGTTGTGGCGGGGAAGGCCACGTGCCGGGTTGCCCGACCAGAAGGAGCCAATTTTCACTCCGGTCAGGTCGTCCGACGAACCGGATTTGATTGAGAAGGTATTGGTCGCCTCCTGTGTGCGCCCGATAACAGCGGGAAAGACCCAGCTCTGCCGCGATGCTGCCGCCACGAGAGCGTCTCGCGCCGCCTCGAAAGCAAGTTCATGCGTGACGAGGGCTGCAGACTCCTCTTCGCTGATGTAGATCATCCAAAATTCCTCCTGAGCATCAAGCCGCTCGTCGCTTCAGAGTGTTCGGCCCATGGTGTTGGTCAGGCCCGAGATCGCATCGGAGGTGTGGACGTCACGCCGACTGGCAACCATGACGGGCGACGCAAGGTGGCAGATGAGTATTTCTCCCCCGATTTGCGCCATTTTGTATGCCGAGGGACGGGATCAAAAAGAATGATTCCGCCGAGTTGAAAGGGCAAAACAGCAGCGAAATCTGGCCGCCGGACGCGACTCTAAGGTCCGACTTCAATCTGACTTTGGATCAAGCGACAGCGTTACACTCATGGCCGTTGAGCATGACAGAGATATCGTCAGCGCCCCGAGCGAGCTGATGAAATTCGAGACCCGCCATGTGCCGGGCGCGCTAAAGCTGTCGCAGGAGATGGGCTGGCCTTATCGCCAGGAGGACTGGGAATTTGCCGTGACGGTCGGCAATGGCCTGGTCCTCGAGCGGGCAGGACAGGTGATCGGCACTGCCATGTCGTGGAATTACGGACAGGCCTATGCCACGGCCGGGATGATCATAGTCACTGGCTCCGCACAAGGCGGTGGCAACGGCTCCCGGCTCTTCGATGGGTTGCTTCAGGCCACGGACGGTCGCAACGTGCTGCTCAATTCGACGGAAGAGGGGCTCGCGCTCTACAAGCGACGTGGCTTCAATGCCTGGGGCACGGTGCTTCAGCACCAGGGCTCGCTGACCGTTGCCGTGACGCAGAGTACCCGCGACGACATCCGTCAAGCGACGGTCCCTGACCTGGCGGCGATCCAGGCCTTCGACGAACGGGCCACAGGCATGCCCCGGCCCTCGATGGTGGCTGGCCTCGCTGATGCGGGCAATGTTTTGGTCATCGAACGCGCGGGGCGTATTGCAGGCTACGCCATCGCCAGGCGGTTCGGCCGCGGCTACGTGGTCGGCCCTGTTGCAGCCGAAAGCGTCCAAGACGCGCGACTCCTGATCCTGGCCCAGCTTGCGACGCTTCACGGCCAATTCGTACGCATCGACGTCTATGCCGAACACGGATTGGGCGACTGGCTGGATAATCTGGGCCTCGCGCGTGTCGGTGATGCGATCGCGATGGTCAAGGGGCGACGGCCCGTCTCCGACGGGACGGCCCGCATGTATGCCCTGGCAAATCAGTCGTTCGGTTAGGAATGAGGTACGGGAAGCGATGGATACGAGCATCAAGATGCGTGAAGCGGCTCAAACGATCGATGCCTTAGTCACCCCGTCGCTGCTTCTGGACCGGGGACGGCTCGAGCGCAATATCCAGCGTCTGGCCGAGCATGCCAGAAAGCTTGGCGTGGTGCTGCGCCCGCATATGAAGACGGCCAAAAGCATCGACGTCACCCGGTATGTGTTCCCCGGCGAACCCGGTCCGATCACGGTCTCGACCATCGCCGAGGCGGAGTATTTCGCCGGCCACGGCTTTCGAGACATGACTTATGCGGTCGGCATGTCGCCGGCTTCGGCCGTCCGCGCCATGGAGCTTTGTCGCCGTACCGGCGCTGATGTGAAGCTGTTGCTCGATTCCGTGGAGCAGGCCGACGCCCTTGCCGGTGTACGCGAGGACACCGGCGTGACGCCGTCCGTCTTCATCGAACTGGACTGCGATGACCATCGCGGTGGATTGAAGCCGGACGATCCCAAGCTGCTCGAGGTGGCCAACAGGGTCGTCGCAGCAGGCGCCAACCTGGTCGGCGTCCTCGCCCATGCCGGCGAGTCCTATGGCTTGAGCACGGCCGATGCGCTGGTCAAGGCAGCCGAGGACGAGCGTTCGGCCACCGTGCGCGCCGCCGAAACTTTGCGCGCTCACGGCCATGCCTGCCCGATCGTCAGCCTAGGCTCCACGCCGACGGCGCACTTCGCCGAGAACCTCGAAGGCGTCACGGAGCTGCGCGCCGGGGTCTACATGTTCTTTGACCTCGTCCAGCACGGGGTAGGGGTCTGCGGTCTCGACGATATCGCGATTTCCGTGTTGGCCACGGTGATCGGGTCCAAGCCGGAAAAGGGATGGGTGCTGGTCGACGCGGGGTGGATGGCGCTTTCGCGCGACCGGGGAACCGCAAACCAGCAGATCGACCAAGGTTACGGCGTGGTCTGCGACGAAAAGGGGCGGGTGCTTGAAGATGTGATCGTGGCGCAGGCCAGCCAGGAACACGGTATCCTCGCCATTCGTGCTGGTTCTGGAAAGTCCATGCCCGATTTGCCGCTCGGGGCTCGGGTCCGGATTCTGCCCAACCATGCCTGCGCGATGGCCGCCCAGCATCACTTCTACGCCGTCGTCAACGGGGACAGTCCCAGGATCGAAGCGCGTTGGGAGCGGATCCGCGGATGGTAGGGGCTCCAATCGCAACGCTTTGCATGGCGCCCATGCAAACTGACGCACTGGTGGTGCAACTATGAAGCTTACATCTTATTGGCTGGACACCTCTCAGCCGTTCAATGAGGGCACGTCCAAACCGCTCGAAGGCCACTACGACGTGGCGGTTGTGGGCGGCGGCTTGACTGGATCCTCCGCGGCGCTGGCCCTCGCCAAGAAGGGCGCCCGGGTTGCACTGTTGGAGGCCGAAACGATCGGCAACGCCGCATCCGGCCGCAATGGCGGCATGTGCAACAACGGTTTTGCCCAGAACTATGCCATCATGGCCGGCAAGCACGGCAAGCCGGCCGCAAACGCGCTCTACAAGGCCTTCGACGCTGGCGTCGATATGGTCGAGCGGCTGGTGCAGGAAGAACGGATCGACTGCAGCTTCGCCCGTGTCGGCAAGCTCAAGCTTGCGGCCAAGCCTGAGCACTACGACATGCTGGCGCGCAGCCAGGAACTCTTGGCGGCCAATGTCGATCCCGGAACCAGGATGATCGCGCGCGCCGACCTGCTAACCGAAGTCGGCACCAACCGCTACTATGGTGGGCTGCTGTTTCCCAAGAGCGCCAGCATGCATGTCGGCCGGTTCGTCCGGGGTCTGGCGACCGCCGCGGCACGGCGTGGCGCCGAGGTCCATGAACGGGCTCCCGTCATCGCGATGCGCAAGGTCACCGCCGGGCATGAAGTAGAGACCCCGCGCGGCAAGATCGTCGCGCGTCAGGTCCTGCTGGCGAGCGGCATTTCCCAGGTTGGTCCGCTCGGATGGATACGCCGTCGCATCGTGCCGGTCGGCGCCTTCTTGATTGTGACGGAACCGCTGTCGCCTTCGCAACTCGAGCGCCTCATGCCGACCCGACGCAATGTCGTCGACACGCGCAACCTCGTTGTCTACTGGCGGCTCACGCCGGACAATCGCATGCTGTTCGGCGGGCGAGCGCGGTTTGCGGTGTCCAATCCTCAATCCGACGAAAAGAGCGGCCGCATCCTGAAAGCGGCGATGGTCGAAGTCTATCCGGAACTGGCCAGCACCCGGGTCGATTACTGCTGGGGCGGCATGGTAGATATGACCCGCGATCGCCTGCCGCGCGCCGGAGAGCGCGACGGCATCTACTACTCAATGGGCTATAGCGGACACGGCACCCAGATGTCGACGCTGATGGGCAGCATCATGGCCGAGGTCATGGACGGGCGCCCCGATCTGAACCCCTGGAAGGATTTCGACTGGCCGGCGATCCCTGGATACTTCGGGCGTCCCTGGTTCCTGCCGATCCTCGGTGCCTATTACCGCATGAAGGACCTCGTGACATGACCACGCCCCTTGAACACCTGTCCCGCAACGGCCGCCTGGGCAGGTTCTTCATCGACGGCGAATGGCGCGAGCCTCGGGGCACCGCCACGGGCGTCGTGGTCAATCCGGCCACGGAAGAGTTTGTGGCCCCGTTTCCGCTCGGAAACAGCGAGGACGTGGACGCGGCCGTCTCGGCGGCCCGCCGGGCATTCACCACCTGGAGCCGTACCAAGCCGGAACACCGCGCGGGTCTGCTTGATCGCCTGCAGGCGCTGCTCGAAGCGCGCAACGAACTGCTTGCGCAATGCTTGAGCCTCGAAATGGGCGCGGCGATCGGATATGCGCGCACCGCGCAGGTGCCACTCGCGATCGCCCATGTGAGGGTCGCTCGCGATGTCCTGACAGCCTTCCCCTTCGTCGAGCAGCGCGGCCACACCGCCGTCACCCACGAACCGATCGGTGTCTGCGCCCTGATCACGCCTTGGAACTGGCCACTCTACCAGATCACCGCCAAGGTTGCGCCGGCGCTCGCCGCAGGCTGCACGGTCGTGCTGAAGCCAAGCGAGCTCTCTCCTCTGGACGCCCTGCTGTTCGCCGAGGCTATTGAGGAAGCCGGCTTCCCTGCCGGTGCCTTCAACCTCGTCAATGGTGACGGCCCAGGCGTGGGTATGGGTCTCGCCTCCCACACGGATGTCGACATGATCTCCATTACCGGCTCCACCCGTGCCGGCATCGCGGTGGCCCAGGCCGCCGCGCCGACGGTCAAGCGGGTCGCGCAGGAGCTCGGCGGCAAGTCGCCGAACGTGATCCTGCCCGACGCCAATCTCGATCGCGCCGTTTCGCTGGGTATAGCCGCCGCCTTCCGCAATCTCGGCCAGTCATGCAGTGCGCCGACGCGCATGATCGTGCCGCGCGCGCTGCTTTCCGAGATCGAGTCAATTGCCCAGCGGGCCGCGGATGAGATCGTCGTCGGCGATCCTCTTTCGGAGGCCACCACCCACGGAGCAATCGCCAATCGTGCTCAGTTCGACCGGGTCCAGACAATGATCGGCGTCGGCGTTTCGGAAGGCGCAAAACTTCTCACCGGCGGACTGGGCCGTCCGGACGGCCTAGATGTCGGGCTCTATGTGAAGCCGACCATCTTTTCCGACGTGCGCACGGGCATGCGCATCGCTCAGGAGGAGGTCTTCGGGCCGGTCCTTTGCATCATCCCCTACGACACAGTCGACGAGGCCGTCACCATCGCCAATGACACCATCTATGGCCTCGGAGCCCATGTGCAGGGCAGGGATATGGACGTCGCCAAGTACGTCGCGTCCCGGATTCGCGCCGGTCAAGTGCATCTCAACTACCCGGCGTGGGATCCACACGCGCCATTTGGTGGCTTCAAGCAATCCGGAAACGGACGCGAATACGGCCTCGAGGGCATGTTGGAGTATCTCGAGGTCAAGTCCATGCTCGGTTATTTCTAGGCAACATCTTCGCCAAGCGCAGAGGGCGCCATCTATGCCAGTAGGCCGGGCGGATCGCTAACCAGTTAAAAGACTGCGCGGCTCGCTGTGCCTGTCGCCGAGCTCTACGAGAGGCGGCAGCTCGGTTTCGGCAGGCGGACATCGCGCGGGCCGAACAATATTGCGGGCAAGACTCGTATTAGGAATTTGCACCCTGTCCCACTTGTCCTATCGCTGCTCTAAACGCCGTTTCACGTTTTCAACCCCAAGCACGGGGCTAGTCAGAACTGGAAGACTGTGGGCCGTGCCCCGCACCGCACGAGCCATCGAGGCCTGCGCAAAAACGACCACATCGACCTTCTGCGACAGCTCTCCGAGAGCTAGGCGGATTTGCGCGTCATGGGCTTCGACGTCGCCGC
The DNA here is from genome assembly GCF_055811515.1 of Mesorhizobium sp. WSM4841. Lineage (NCBI taxonomy): Bacteria > Pseudomonadati > Pseudomonadota > Alphaproteobacteria > Hyphomicrobiales > Phyllobacteriaceae > Mesorhizobium > Mesorhizobium sp. WSM4841. Next base: position 31,488 of record NZ_JBVVQC010000005.1, on the reverse strand, counting down.
CGGCGAGGAGTTGAAACGCTCCCTCAACAAGTACATCGTCGATCGCTACATCCTTGCCCGCCTCGTATGCCTTGCGCTTCATCAGATCCACGGTCGGCACCAGCGTTGTGGACAAGGTCGCCAGGACACCTATGCGGTTTCCATGCTCGACAGCGGCTTTGGCCATGCCTTCATCAATACGGATCAGCGGCACAGGACAAAGCGGCGCAATGGCATCGACTGCCGGTCCGAGAGTCGAGCATGTGACGACAATCGCATCCGCCCCGGCGTCGACTGCCGACCATACGTAGGTAGCAAGCCTTCGTTTCGTCAGATCGGATAGCGACCCGCGCTCAATGGTATTTCTCAGGAGGCTCTCGTCGAGGATCGCGAATGGCTTCCAGTCGGGCAAGTGTTCTTTGGCGAGGCCCTCGAACTCGGAAACAAGGCTGGAAACCGTGTGGATGAAAGCCAGCTTTCTGGCGGAAGCGCTCGTGGTTTGATTTGGCATGTGGTTTCCATCAAGTTGCTGGAAGCTGAGTTGGCGGAACTGGATGTCTTGACCAGTTCATCAACCTGGTCCCTCGTGAGAATCCTCTTCACCAAACGGTCCGGATCGCGCTTAGGCCAGCCGATATGCAGATCCGCGATCGCACGGCGCTCCTTGCTGTCGCCATGCGGTCAATTGCATCAGAAGTCGCCAACTTCAATTTTCGATCTGTCCGTGAAGCGCGACATGCGGAACGGAGTCGGATCGACGCATGCCGCGCCACCGGCGACCAGATCCGCCGCCAGATGGCCCAACCCGGGGCCGGCGCCGAAGCCGTGTCCGGAACAGCCTGCGGCGACGAACATGCCGCCGATGCTGTCCACCGGGGAAATCACCGGCACCGCGTCCGGTGTGGAATCGATATACCCGCCCCAGGTGGACACGACGCCGGCATCGGCAACGCTGGGGAACATCGCTTTGACCCGGGTCTTGATGGTCGCCAGCATCCGCTGGTCGGGCGCCGGATCGAGGACGCGGATGCGCTCGAAGGGGTCGGCTTGTCGAGATGCCAGCGACGCATTGAATCCGGGCCTTCGAAGAACGAGCGGCCGATGCCGATCTCGACCGCCTTCAGCCGTTTCATGAACATCGGCAGAAACGGGCGGACATAGCGGATGCCCTGCGGGGTGATCTCCAGGGTCGCCCGGCCGCTGACGGCGATCGTGTAGCTGCCATCGAGCCGGCGCGTCATGGCAAAGTCGGGGGTAAAGACGGCCTCGCCGAAATCCGGTGCCGGACCGGTCCGCAGGGCGGTCTGACGAACGCTGGCCAGCGGCATCGACACCGCATGCATACGCAGGAAAGCCGATGCCCAGGCGCCGGCGGCGCATAGCACCGCACTGGTGCGGATAAGGCCTTTCTCGGTGACGACGCCGCTCACTTGCCCATTGGTGATATCCAGGCCGCGTGCCGCGCAGTTCTGATGAATGGTCGCGCCATGCTTGCGGGCGCCCTCGGCGATCCGAGGGGCGGCGAGCCAGGGCTCGGCCTTGCCATCGTCTGCCGCGTGGACACCGCCCAGCCATTTGCGGCCTCCAGCCGCAGGAACGGCGGCAGTGGCCTCGTCGGCAGTAAGCATCCGCGTCTTGACGTCGAACCGCCGTGCAACCTCGCGCCACTTGTCCCATTCGGCGAGCTGCTTTGGATCGTCCGTCGCATAGATGAGCCCGCAACGGCGGAAACCAAGGTCGTGCCCGATCTCTTCGGTCAGCTCTTCCCACAGCCGCAGCGCCAGATTGGCAAGTGGCAATTCACGTGCATCGCGGTTCTGCCGGCGGCACCAGCCCCAGTTCCGGCTTGACTGTTCGCAGCCGACATACCCCTTTTCGATAAGCGCCACCGACAGGCCGCGCCGCGCCAGGAAATAGGCCGCGCTGGCGCCGACAATCCCGCCGCCGATCACCACGACGTCCGCTGACTTGGGGAGCGTTTCATCGCTGCTGATGTGGTGGATAATAGGGGACATGGGGGCCTCGGCAATCAAATGAGAGATTGCAGTATCGGCGACCGGTGCCGCAGAATGCACTGACTGCAGCCGCATTTCGGTATCTTGCACCGAATATCGCCGGCATCCGGCAAGTGACGGCGATTTTATTGTCGTCAAGAGCTGCGGCGCTGCCGTTTTTGACGCTTTAAAATCAATGTCATAGTCTCTTGACGAAGTTCCATAATCGTCTTCCGCGTGTTCGGTGGCATTCGGCGGCGCGGTATCTACGACAACATGAAGACCGCAATCGACAAGGCCGGCCGTGGCAAGGAGCGCGACCGTAAAATGCCTCAGCCCTGAGGACGTCACAGATTTGAAGCGCCGATTTGAATAATGTCCGTTTTGAGCGGCTGGTCGAAGCGGATGATCCCAAGCCTCGCTGATGCTGCCTCTGAGGTTCCGAAATAGGGGTCGCGTCGGAATGGATAGCGCAAGCTGGAGGCCAGCGGTTCTCGAGGGCTCCATCTTCCGGTCGGCCAAGTCGGCTCGAAGCTGCGATTTTGGCCAAGTGAAGAACGAAAGTCGAACGTTGCTGTCTACCAGGATCGTTCCTCACCTCCCATGCTCTCTTGATGTCCTTCGAGGCACGCCGAGATCGCCCGCAGCTGGAATTCCAGTGCGGGGCCCTCTGCCGGGAACCGGCCGTCCAGCGCAGAGGTACCGACGGTAAATCCCGCTGCGCCACTCTTGCGAATAGTCTCGATCTGATCCGGGCGATCCACCGATCCCGCGACAATGACGGGCTTGGGCACGGCTCGGCACACAGCGTCGATGAGAGACGGCACATTGCCTGCCGAGCGGTAGGCGAGAAGGTCGAGACCCGCGACCCCGGTATGGCTGGCGAGCGCGACAGCGCTTTTGACGATCTCGGCCTGCGATCCTTCGAGAATGCTCGGATGCCCGACAACCCGGCCCGGAAACGGATAGTAGCGGATTAGCGTTCCTTCCAGCAGCGGCAGCACGTCTTGGGCATGGGTGCCACCGAGCAGGTAGTCGACGCCGAGGTCGATCGCCGCCTTGACCGAGCGGACCTCGCTGTCGCGATCGAGCGATACGACCTCGAGATATGTACTGGCTCCGCCCGCGCGGATCTGGCGGGCGAGGCCGGCGAGCGCGTCGAGCGGCAGGCCGATGTCCTTGAAGCCGATGTGGCGGATTCCGGTGCGGAGCGCCGTTTCGACGTGGACGGCGGCGTCGGCCACGGTGCTGTCGTTGCGCGTCAGCATGAAGATAAAGTCGAATGGTGTCATGGGGTGCCGGCTTTCTGGTTCTGGAGGGAAGCCTTGAGCCGAAGGGCGTAGTCGAAGGCGGTCTCAAGGCTGGAGGGGTCGGCAACGCCGGACCCCGCGATATCGAAGGCGGTGCCGTGATCGGGGCTGGTGCGCACGAACGGCAGGCCCAGCGTGACGTTCACGCCATGGTCGAGGCCCATGTATTTGACCGGGATGAGGCCCTGGTCGTGATACTGCGCGACCACGATGTCGAAGCTGCCCTTGCGGGCCTGCATGAACACGGTGTCGCCTGGCCATGGGCCGGATGCGTCGATACTTTCGGCACGGGCCGCCTCGATTGCCGGCCGGATGATGCGGATTTCCTCGTCTCCGAAGAGACCGCCTTCGCCGGCATGCGGATTGAGGCCCGCGACAGCGATGCGCGGATGGGTGATGCCGAGCGCCTGCGCGCCGGCATGGGCCAGCCGGATCGCGTCCATCTGCGACGCGAAATCGCCTTTGCGGATCGCCTCGGACAACGAACAATGGATGGTGACGAGGACCGTGCGAATGTCCTCGTTCGCCAGCATCATGGCGACCTTGGGAGCCCCGCCATGATCGGCTAGGATTTCGGTGTGGCCGGGATAGTGCAGACCGGCGGCGGCGAGTGCTTCCTTGTGGATCGGCGCCGTAACGATGCCGCCCACGCGACCGTCCCGCGCCAGTCGGATGGCGAGGACGATGGCGTCGAACGCCGCGCGTCCACTGGTGGCCGAAACCTGGCTGACCGGTGGCAGGACGCGAAGCTGCGAGGAGCAAAGCAGGTTGAGCGTTCCGTCCTCGAGCACGGTCTCATCGACGGAAGCGATCGGCCGGACCCGCACATCCATATCCAGCGCGCAAAGGGCGTGGTTCATCACCAGCGGATCACCGACGACGATCCAGTGCCGCTTGTCCGGCCGACGGAGATACATTTTTGCGATGATCTCGGGGCCGATGCCGGAGGGATCACCCATGGTCACGGCTAGAGGAGCGTCATGGGCGGTCATGGATCAGAGCCTTTCGTGAAAGCGGTTTGGCCAGCAGGTCGCAGGCGGCATCAAGGAGTGCCGAGGGTGAGCCGAACCCTCCCGCCTTCATGGCGATGGTGAGCGACGTTCCGTCCTCCCGTTCGGCGCGGCCGACCGGAAAGCCGGGCTCCAGCTCGCGGGTGAGACAGAAACGGCTGATGCCGAGGCGGTCGAGGATCGCCGCCATCGTCTCGCCGCCGGTGGCGATCACCGCGTCATAGTCATGCCGGGCGACCGCTGCGGCTGCTTGTCCGGCGAGGTTCGTCGTCACCGCGCTGGCATTCTCCTGCCGTTGCAGTGGTGCCCGAAGGCAAATCACACGGGCGTCGCCGGGAGCGTCGGCCAGGTCGGTGACGACGGGAACGCCTTGTACCCGCAAGGTCTCGCATTGGACGCGCGTCACCGGATTGGCGCTTCCTGCGACGATCACCACCCGCCCGGCGGCTTGGCCGGTTGCCGGGCGCCCATCCAGCACGGCAGGGACCAGCGATGCTAGCGCGATGGCGAGACCAGGAGAGCCCACCCAAAGAACAGTCTCAGGATTGGGGATGCTGGCGACCTGCCGGTTCAGTACCTCCTGGCTGTCGGCGTCGAGGATCAGAACGGACCCTTTCGTCGCCGCATCGCCGGAACTGTCTGGGGCGAGAATGGTCGGTATCCCCAGGGACGGGTCGACCAGATCGGCAATGTGCGATGTGCCTGCGGGATGGACTGGATCACGGCCGTAGACGCTTTGACTCACAGGGATGCCGTTCACCGTCTGGATCCCGCCGACGGTGAGCCGCCCCGCTTCGGGAAAGGCTGGAGCGATGACAAGCTTGCTCCGGCCGCTGGCGCGAAAGGCGGCGGCGACTTCCTCGCGGATATGGCCGCGCAGGGTCGAATCGATGGTTTTGAACAGAAGGCGGGCATTCGAGAGGGCCGACACGGCGTCGGCCGTAGCCTTTCTTGCCTGCCAGTTGTCGGAGGCGCGGCTGTTGGTATCGATCGAAGCGACAGCTCCATTCTCCGCGCCGTCGACCTGTCGCTTGATCATAGGTGCATAGCCTCTCGCGAGAAAGGCCGCCGCGCCGTCGGTAGCACTGGTCAGGTCATCGGCGATTATCCCGACGATGAGGGATGTGTTCTGCTTCATTTGGGTGAGAATAGCAGAACGGTCAGAACCGGTTATCCATATGATCTGACGATTTGTGGTGATATGAAGTCACCAATGAAGCGCTCTGAAGTACCTTCGCTCGACGACCTGCGCGCCTTCCAAACAGTGGCGCGTCTGGGGTCTGTGCGTGCTGCGGCTGCCGAACTCGCTCTGACGCATGGTGCGGTCAGCCGCCGCGTCTCCAAACTGGCCGCCGATCTTGGTCTGCGCTTGCTCGAAGCGGACGGGCGCGGGGTGCGTCTGACCTCCGATGGCGCGAAGCTGGCGGAGGCAACCGGCAAGGCGTTCCATTTAATCACTGATGCCTTGGCAGAAATCAGATCCAGCTCGACGCCCATTCCGATCATCCTGTCCTGCGAGCGCTCGCTGGCGATGCGCTGGCTGATCCCCCGCTTGTCTGGATTTCAGGATCGATACCCGGATGTCGAGGTGCATCTGTCAACCGGCGGCGGAGGGCTCGACTTCGCGCGTGACCGGGTGACGCTTGCGATCCGCCGACTCGATTTTCTGGTGGACCCGGAATGGACCATCATCAGGCTGATGCCGGAGCGGGTTGGTCCGGTCATGCTGCCATCCCTGCGCAAGCGGTTCGAGAGTGGCGACTATGTGGCGCTCGGATCACGGACGCGACCGGATGCATGGGAAGCGTGGTTGGACGCGCACATGGATGCGCCGCGTCCTCGAGCGACCCGATTGCTGGATCATCATTTCCTGATGGCAGAAGCCGCCCTAGGTGGTCTTGGCGTTGCTCTTGCCCCCCAGGCGATTGCAGCGGATGACGTCGCGAATGGGCGATTGGAAGCACCACTCGGCTTTCATCGCGACGGGACGGACTACGGCCTGATCCATCCGAAGTCGATCATTGTTTCAACCGGCCTCTCCGCGTTGCGAGATTGGCTGACCGCAGAGTCCGAGAGATCGTTCAAGCGGCAGGTGCTTGAGAACAGCTAAACTAAGAAAATAAGGTCGCCTTTGCGCCCGTATCGGCTCAGACGGGGCGAAAGAGACAGCACTGCGAAAGGGCGTGCTGGTTTGGCGGTCGACCGGAGGGCCATCTGCTGAATGACCATGCATTGCGGCACATTCTGCCAAACGCCTGCGTTTATGCTCGGCTGATAGAGCAGATTGACAGGAACCAAGGACATGGATCGCTTCCGGCCGAAATACGTGACTTTTGATTGCCACGGCACGCTCATCAATTTCCAAATGGCGGAAGCCGCCAGGGACTTGTTCGGTCATCTTCTAGATGGGCCGCGCATGGACGAGTTCATCAGAAACTTCCAGGGCTACCGCCTCGATGAGGTGCTGCAGGACTGGAAGCCTTACGCAGATGTCGTTCACAACGCACTAGAGCGCACCTGCCGCCGCAACAGCGTCGCATTCCGTGCCGAAGACGCCGAAACGATCTACAACCGCATCCCGACCTGGGGGCCGCATCCGGACGTGCCCGAGGGATTGGCCAAACTGGCCAAGGAAATTCCGTTGGTCACCTTGACGAACTCCATGGTGGCCCAGATTCCGTCGAACGTGGCAAAGCTCGGCGCACCCTTTCATGCCGTCTTGACCGCTGAAGAGGCGGGTGCCTACAAGCCGCACTTCAAGGCGTTCGAGTACATGTTCGACATGCTGGGTTGCGGCCCGGAGGATATCACGCATGTGTCCTCGTCTTTCCGCCACGACCTGATGTCCGCCTATGATCTGGGGATCAAGAGCAAGGTCTGGGTCAATCGCGGCCACGAACCGGCCAATCCCTTTTACGAATACACCGAAATCCGCGATGTGACGCAGCTGCCAGGCGTTTTCGGACTCTGAGGGGCGAGGATAGGCCGGAGACACGCAGAGCACGGCGCCCATTTTGCGAGGGCGGCCAGCGGCGCCGTCTGAAACACCGCGAGAAATAGACCTGGGGGGCGCGCCATCGCTGGAGCGTTCCATCTGTCGAAAAATGAAGAACAACCGTCCCCAACAGGCGAGGATCTTTCGAATTGGGTGCTTATGGTGATCTGGTCCCCGATGAAGAAGCTGGTCAACTCGATGGCTCTATGGCGGCAGGACGCGACCGTCTGGCTTACGCGGCACCTTTGACCGAAGCCTATTTTCGCGCTGCCGCCGCAAGCCTGGCGATGCGGCCGGGCGCCTCCGAACCAGACATGTCGGCGGCACTGCTGAAGCGCCACTACGGATTGACGGGATCGATCGCGACATTGTCCTCCGAGGTTGAGCGCACCGTTGACGTCACCCTGTCGGACGGCCGCCGGTTGATCCTGAAGACGTCGGCAACAGCGGAGGCGGTCGACAGCTTTCGTTTTCAAACCGCCGCCATGGCCGGATTGCAAGGGTTCACGGGCTTCGTTGCACCCGAAGTGCTCCGCACGACCAGCGGCGCATTGATGTTTGAGCAAGAGGGGACATGCGGGTACTTGCAGACCCGGATCGAGGGCATTCCGCTCCACCAGGCGACGCCAACTCCCGACCTGCTTTTTCGAACCGGCAGTGCTCTCGCCCAGCTGGACCTGGCTCTTGAGCTGGTCAGTGTGCCCGCGGCTCACCGTCCCGTTCTTTGGCATGTCGGTTGCTGGTCGAGGTTGATGGAACTGGAGCAATACCTGCCATTCGGGAGCATTGCCGATAGCGTACGCGTCGCGATGGCGGAGTATGCGGAGTTCGTTGCGCCACAAATCTCTGACGTGGCGTGGCAGGTAACTCATAATGATCCCAGCCCATTCAATATGATAGTGACTGGCCAGGGAATGGGTTTCATCGATTTCGGCGATGGCTGCTGGAGCCCCAGGATCCAGGATCTGGCGATCGCAGCAAGTCACGTCGTACAGGATTCGACACTTCCTTTGGGGGGAGCCGAGCACCTTATTGCCGGCTACGCCTCTGTCACTGCACTTTCGGCTGTGGAAACAAAACTGCTCGTCGGACTGATGCGGGCGCGACAAAGCGCGTTAATCCTGGTCAACTACTGGCGATCCCACCTTTTTCCGGCCGATGCCCAGTACATCAAAAAGAATGTCTCGCGTGCCGAGCACGGACTTTCCATCCTGGCGCCTCTTGGTGCCACATCGGGCGAGGCGGCCGTCCTGGCGGCAACGTCGTCGTTTCAGCCGTAACGCATTTCGGTTCGCACGACCGGCACGGTAGCCAAAAGACGAACCGCGAATTGATCAAGGTACTCTTTCAGATAGGCAGCAGCACATGTCCACAGATCTCATGCCTAATCGATACAGGCCCGGCGAATCCGACCTTCCGAGGCGCGAGTCCGAGCTAATTGCTCGCCGTGACGAAGTACTTGGGGCCTCCTATCGGCTCCAGTACCGCCGGCCCGTGCACTTCGTTCGCGGCGAAGGCATGTGGCTCTACGACCCTGACGGGCGTGCCCATCTTGATTTCTACAATAACGTGCCGTCGCTCGGCCATTGCCACCCAGAAGTAAACGCCGCAATGGCAGAGCAGGCGGGCCGGATAAGCGCCAACACGCGCTATCTCGAGCCAAAACTTATCGACTATGCCGAGCGTCTGGTCGGCACTTTCCCAAGCGAGCTCGACCGGGTGGTTTTTACGTGCACGGGGAGTGAATCCAACGATCTGGCCCTGCGTATTGCGCGATTTGCGAGCGGCAACGAAGGCGTGATCGTCTCGACCTATGCGTATCACGGCACCAGTGCGGCTACCGCCGCGGTTTCCCCGAACCTGGGCGACGCGGTCAAGCTCAGCCCATTCGTGCGCATGGTATCCCTACCTGGGCCGGCAGGGGTGCCGGAAGCCCAGGCTGCGGACTTTTTCGAGGCACAGATTCGTTCGGCCATTGTGGATTTGAACCGTCGTGGCATTTGCGTTGCGGCCCTGCTCATCGACAGCATTTTTTCCAGCGATGGCGTATGGGTCGATCCCCCTGGCTTCATTGCCAGTGGAGTTGCGGCCGTGCGAGAGGCAGGTGGTCTCGTCATCGCCGACGAAGTTCAACCGGGCTTTGGGCGAACCGGCGCTCATATGTGGGGCTTTGAACGGCACGGGATCGTTCCGGATCTTGTTACCCTCGGCAAGCCGATGGGCAACGGATTTCCAATTGGCGCTGTCGTTGGTCGCAAAGCACCGATGGAGCAATTTGGTGCCACCTCTCGCTACTCGAACACATTCGCCGGAAATACGGTTGGCATAGCGACCGCAGACGCCGTGCTGACGATCCTGCAGCGTGACCAGATCCCCCAAAAAGCGCTTGCCATGAGCCAGCGCCTCCGAGCCGGGCTGGAGAAAATCGCGCAGCAGCCTTACGGAGTTCGTGCAATCCGAAATGCCGGTCTTTTCTTTGGCGTCGACATAGGGCCTGAGGGCACCCCAGCGGCAAGCCGGCGGGCAATGGCGCTGGATGTGGTGAACGCAATGCGGGACGACGGCGTCCTTATCAGCACGACAGGGGCCAACGAGGATTCGCTTAAAGTGCGCCCGCCGCTCGTTTGCCAGGCCGAGCACGTCGACCTCTTCCTTGCAGCCATGGAGCGGGCGCTCATCAATGTCGCAGGCTAGACCGCATGCCTGCGAGCAGGTGGCCAGGTCCTAGTTCAATGCGTGCCGAGATTGGCGGTGTCGGTCGGCCACTTTGGGGCCTCTCGGCGGGATCAGGGAAGCATATCCTTCAGCCGATAATAGGTGCCCACCATTGGCAGGAACCACGGCTTGCCGGTATGCAGCGGGACGGCATTCCAGTCCATGCCACCGATTGGATTGGTATCTGTGCGGCCCATGGCAATGTCCGCTAGCACACTTCCGATCAGCGTCGAGAGCTGCGCGCCATGTCCTGAATAGCCCATGCCGTAGATCAGGCCATCGGCGGCGCCGGCGCGGGGATAGCGGTCATGAGTGCAGCCGACGAGACCGCCCCAGCAATAGTCGATTTCGACATCGGCCAGTTGCGGGAACACATCGAGCATCTGCTTGCGCAAAAGCTCTCCGGAACGCACGTCTGTCTTCTGGTTAGAGGCAGCCGAGAACTTCGCACGCCCGCCGAACAAGAGTCTGTTGTCCGGGGTGAGTCGGAAGTAGTTGGCGATGTTGAGCGAGTTCGTGTAGTTCCGATTGCCCGGCAGGGTTGCCGCGACCTCCTCGGGGGTAAGCGGGCGCGTCACGACGATGAAAGATGCAATTGGCATCATCCGTCGCCGATAGTAGTCAAAATTCTCGGTTGTATAGGCGTCGGTCGCAAGGATGACCCGGCGGGCAGCGAGCGAGCCGGTCGGCGAAGTGATCCGCCAGCCATCTGACACCCGGATGCAGGACTGGACGGGATTGTGCTCCCAGATCGTCGCACCATGGCGAGCGGCTGCGTCCGCCATGCCATTGGCATACTGGCCCATATGCATCATCGCCGACTTGGGTGACAGCACGGCGCCGTGAAAGGCCTCCGAACCCAGCTCCTTGCGGACATCGCCACGTGAGAGCCACTCCACCGAGGGGCCCACTTCGCGGCGAAGCTCCTCGCACATGGCCTGCAGCCCCTTCACATGCGATGGCTTGGATGCAAGCTTGAGCTTGCCTCCTCTGCGGAAGCTGCAGTCGATGCCCTCTTCAGCAATGATGGCTTCGATCATGTCGATCGAGTCGTCGTAGGAGCGCCAGAACCGACGAGCCTTGGCCTCTCCAAAGTGCGCTTTGGCCGCACCAAAACTGGCGAAGTGACCACTGTTGAGGTGCCCGCCATTGCGCCCCGATGCACCATATCCGACATGCTCGGCCTCGATGAGTGCGACCTTCACGCCAGACTTGGCCAGTTTGCGCGCGGCATTGAGACCGGTGAAGCCCGCCCCAATTACGGCGACTTCGAAATCGCCGGAGAGGGGTTCGCGGGTCGCCCCAGCAAAGGCTTTCGACGTATCATGCCAATAGGAGGTAAACTTCATTTTGAACACCTCTCGCGCTCGTCGGGACGCCGACAGGATGAAGTGTAGCTCCGCTCCCGCGCTGTGAGGTGCGGCCCTTGCTATGGGCCCCCGCAACAATCAGTCGTCCTAGGCGGCGAAACCGCAGGAGATGCGGCGGCGGCGCAGCCTCCGCCTCGCAGCCGCCGCCCAGAACCTCCGAAAACTACCGCGAGGTCGCCCTTAGGTTCGCGCCCTAAGGGCTGCTTCCACCCGATCGGCGCCATTTGTGACGATATAGGCGATCACCATGTAGATGACGACAGCGATCAAGAAGGCTTCGAGGTAGTAGAAATTCAGCGCGGCGGTCAACTGGGACTGCGCAAAGATGTCAACGACCTCGATAGCGAATCCGAGAGAAAGCGCCTTCATGATCACCATGAACGAGTTGGCGAGGTCCGGGATTGCGGCTACGATCACCTGGGGAAGCATGACCCGCCGGAACAATTGGCTGCGTTTGTAGCCCAACGAGTGGGCCGCGTCCGCCTGACCGGTGTCAAAGGAGTTGAGGGCGCCCTTCACGACTTCCGCCTGGAAAGCGGCGACGCAAGCAGTCAACGCAACGATGAGCGTGATCCAGTTAGGCGTCAAGTGACCGTTGAATTCTATTCCAACAAGCGAGACCAGGAACTGGAGTGCGGGGGGAAGGCCGTAGTAGGCGAGGAAGATCACGATCACCATCGGGACCCCCTTGAAGGCGACCTTGTAGGCCACGACGAGTTCCCGCAGCACTGGTACCCGCCGATATTCGACCATCGCAAACAGGCTGCCTACGATCGTAGAGAGGACGAAGATCGCAAGCGCCATGGCGAGCGTCACAGGAACCGCGCCAAGGATGTCCCAGAGATCGGGAAGAAGAACTTCGGAATCGAACATGTGATAACCTCCTCTTCGATCAGACGCTTGCCATCATGGTATCCTTGGCCGGCGTGGCCGTTGGCTTGAACTTCGAATTCCGCATTTCGAAGAAGCGGACGACGAGCCATGCCACGAGGCACAGCAGCGCATAGATCACTGCCAGCACGAGATAGGTTTCGAACTGGTACTGGTTGTAGTCCCTCTCCATGACCAGATGCGCGGTTGCCATCACGTCCGCCGCCCCGATGTACATGACCAGCGCAACGTTGTGGATCAGGTAGATGATGGAGTTGCCGTAGCCGGGCAACGCGATGTGCACCGCCTGCGGCCCGACGACGCGAAGGATCTTTTGACGGACCGTGTATCCGAGACTGTCCGCGGCGTCATGCTGGCCGCGATCGACGGCCAGGTATGCCGGCCGCATGACCTCAGACAGATAACCTCCGTGGTAGAGGCTGAGCCCCAACATCGCAGCCACGGTGGGCGAGACGAAATCCTCGACCTCGAACAGGTCGACTATCAAGGGAAGTCCGTAGAAGGCGACGAACAACTGGAGGACGACTGGGACGCTCCGGGCATAGGATACGTAGAGGTCGGCCAGGTGACTGATCCCCGGTATTCTGCGCACCCGGAATGTGGTCCCGATCAGCGCTAGGCAGAAGCCGACGATCATGGCCGTGAATGTGATCGCGAGTGTCAGCGGCAATGCCTTGAGCAGCTCGGAGATCATTATGGAAAGGTCCACAGTGGAACACTCCTTCTTTCAGTCTTGGGCCTGATCGCCGGTGTCTCAGCCGGGCGTTACTTCATATGCGTGGTGATGTCCTCGCCGAACCATTTCTGCGAGAACTTCGCAAGCGTGCCGTCGGCCTTGAGTTCCTTCAGCGCCTTATCGATGTCTTCGGAGAGGGCCTTGTTCTCCTCAGAGCGGTGGATCAGGACGAAGGTGTTGTTGATAGCGACGGGCTCGCTCGCCTTGATGTCGAGCTTCTGCTGGTCGATGACCGTCTGCTCGCCAAGGTTGGACGGCAGAACCAGCGCGTCGTACTTCCCGTTCTGGACCTCCTTCAGGCGATCCGGGTACGGGATGCCCGCGCTCGATGCGGTGATTTCGATCTGGTAGTCTGGGTTCTGTTCCCGCCACTGGGTAGCGAACTTGTAGATGCCGCCGCCGGCCGTGACGGGCACGATCTTCTTTCCGACGAGATCCTTCATCTCGTTGATGCCGCTGTCCTTGCGGCTATAGATCTTGATCAAGCTGGCGCCAATCGGGCTCTCCGGAATGAGAAACTGCTTTTCGCGAGCGGGCGCACGGTAGTAGCCGCCGGTTGCGATGTCGTACTTGCCAGTGACAAGTCCGGTCTCCTGAGCGATGTCGGCTGCGCCTTCCATCTCGAACTTGTACTGGGGCAGCTTCGCGTTGATGGCCTTGAGGACGTCGGGCTCGTAGCCCTGCGGCTCGACGCCGATCGCACCCCAGGACAGCGGCTTGGATTCGGCTGCCGTCGCGATCTTGATGGTGCGCACATCCTGGGCGTGGGATACGCCAGCCGTTGCGAGGGCGAATGCGACGCCGGCTACGGCGAGGGCGAAAGTAAGGCGGGAAGTTGACTTAATAGAAGGCATGTCAGGCATCCTTTCTCTACTGGATTGTAAGCTCGGAATTGAGGAATTGGGCAAGGCGTGGATTCGACGGCGCGTCGAAGATCTCGGTCGGGCTGCCGTCGGCGGCGACGACGCCCCGATCCATGAAGACGATGCGGTTCGAGATGTTCTTTGCGAACTGCATCTCGTGGGTGACGAGCAGCGAGGTGATCCCCGATGACGTGACGTCCTTGATTACCCTAAGAACTTCGCCAACGAGTTCGGGATCGAGCGACGACGTGGGTTCGTCGAAGAGCATCACGTCTGGTTTGATCGCGAGCGCCCGCGCGATGCCGGTCCGCTGGAGCTGGCCACCGGAGAGCTGGGACGGGTAGCTGTCCAACTTGTCGGAGAGGCCTACCCGATTGAGCTCCTTCAGGGCGATCGCCCGCGCCTCGTCCTTTGACTTGCGCTGCACGACCACCAGCGGATCCATCACGTTCTGAATGACCGTCATGTTCTTGAAGACGTTGAACTGCTGGAAGACCATGGCCGTCCGGAGCCGGATCGCCTGTATCGCCGTGTTGTCCGGGCGCTGGTAGTCCATCTTGAGCTTATCGAACGCGATAGTGCCGGACGCCGGCTTTACCAGGTAGTTGATACACTTCAGCAGCGTGGTCTTGCCGGTGCCGCTGGGGCCGATGATCGACACCACGTCCCCGCGCTTCACAGAGAGATCGACGCCGTTCAGAACCTGCGTGCTTCCGTAGGACAGCTTTAAATCTTTGAGCTCAAGCATTTCTGGTCGGTGTCCTTTCGGGAGATGGTTCGGGAAGCGTCAGGCAATCGCTCGCCTCGTCCGTCGCGGTTTCGTCATCTGCCCATTCGTCTCCGAGGAGTTCGAGCGTGTGGAAGGCTTGCAGATCGGCGAAATGGCGCTCGCGGTCGGCGACGAAGAGCGCCCTGACGATGCCACGCGCTAGCCGGTCGGCGCCTTCGCTGATGGCAGGAATGTCACCCGTGAGTTTGCCGTGGCTCAGCGTAGCTGGGAAGTTGAAGCAGTGTATCCGGGAGAGCGCCGGGCAGGCACCCGGCTCTGTTTCGAGGAATTCAAACGCGTTTCCAAGATCGGGCGAGGCTTCGAGTTCGCCGTTCGGCATGTCAGCCGGTACGGGGAAGCGGTCACGCCACAGGCGGATGTAGGGTGCGACGGCAGCGAATTCCGGCCTGCTTGTCAGATCGATCTTGAAGCCCGTGCCGAAGACCAGGAAGTCGACTGGATATCTGCCTTTCGGCGTCGTCACCACGAGGTGATCGCCGTCCTGCTCCAGCCCGGTAATTGGGCTTCCCAAGTGTAGATGAGCCTGCGGGAACGCGCTGACGCGCAGAACGCTGGGGCGGGGTGGCGGCGTCTGTGCCCGCATGGCGTAGTCGAGAAAGCTCCACTTCCATTCGTCGGGTAAGCCTGCGAAACCGTGCACCACGCCCTGGCTGCCGATGCCGGTGAACTTGTTGATCTGTGGCAAGTCTGTGCGGCGCACGAACATGTCGAGCCGAGCCGCCCCGGCCTCGAGAGCGGTGGCGGCGTTATCCATCGCAGAAGCGCCGGCTCCTACGACGCCGATCCGCTTGCCGCGTAGCGACGCGAAATCGATAACGTCGGCGGTGTGAGCCCAGTACTTGCGCTCGATGTCGTCGGCGATGGGAGGAACGAAGGGGCCGCCCAGGCCGTCGCGGCCCGTCGCGAGCACCACGTGGCGGGCGATCATCGTTTTGGTGTGGCCGTCCTGACGGCATACGATGTCGAGCATGTCGTCCGGGCGCGGGAGGATAGCGTCGACAGTTGTCGCGTTGCGCACCGGGAGGTCGAGCACACGGCGGTACCATACCAGGTAGTCCATCCACGTCTCGCGCGGCGCCCTGTCGAGCGCCACCCAGGCGTCGCGCCCATGCAAGGCTTCGTAGTAGGCGCGGAACGTCAGCGCCGGCAGCCCCATCGCAGGCCCTGTCAGTTGCTTCGGGGAGCGAAGAGTTCGCATCCGTGCGAAGGTGACCCATGGACCCTCTCGACCGGCGGGTGCCTTGTCGAGGACGATGTGGTTGGCGACACCGAGCCGCTTCAGCATGGCTGAGGCGACAAGCCCAGCCATGCCGGCGCCGATGATCACCACATCGATTACACGTTGTCCGTCGACGACGCGGGTCGGAACCCAGGCCTTGGCCGGCAGTTCCAGCCAAGCGAGGTCCTGCTGCAGGCGCGCCTCAAGAGCGTCGAGACTGCTCGGAAACGCTGACATGTCGCTCACGATGGCGCTTCCTCGGATAGCAAAGTTTGCCCGTAGACGGTGTCGGCCAATGCGTCGTCGCCGGACGAGTCGTGCAGGCGGCAGCCAGGCATCGCCAAGGCAACCGTGCGCGCCGCATCGATCACGGCGGCGACGGTCGGCGTCATCGGCAGTGCGGCAGGTGAAATTGCGCCGAACAGGAAGGGGATCGTGTGGTCAAGCACGCGCATTATGATACCCTCGAGCGGAACGCCGCAGACGGTCGCCGGCTCGACGATCGCGACCCCCAGTCCAGCGCGGGCCATCGTGAGGGCCGTCATCGAGGCGTTGACGTCGATGATCCGCTGCGGCGTGACGCCTGCACGTTCGAGTGCCTCGTCGACGCGGTGCCGCAAGCGGTAGGGGTTCGCCAGGGTGATGATGCGGCGGTCCGCGAGATCGGCAAGGCGCACCACGTCGTTTCCGGCAAGCCGATCGCTCACGGCGAGAGCGACGACGCATGGGGCGTCGGCGACCCAGTGGACTTCAAGGCCGGGGTGTTCCAGCGGAAGGCTTGCGATTCCGAAGTCCGCCGAACGGGCAAGCACGGCCTGCACCACGTTCTCGGCCGCCAGCGCCTGCACATGAAGATGACGCGGAAGCAGGTCTGGCGCGACGGCCGCGATCGCCTGGGGTAGAACGCCGGCCGCAAGTGAAGGCGTGGCCGCGATCGTCAGCGAAGCCGGCTCATCGAGACCGATAGCGTTTGCCCGTTCGCGGATGTGGGCTAGGCTGGCGAGATGGCGCTCTACCTCGGCGTGGAAGAGTAGACCGCGCGCGGTCGGGCTGATTCGCGGTCCGCTTCGATGCAGCAGCGCATAGCCGATATCGGATTCTAGATCCTGGATAAGCCGAGTGACCGCCGGCTGAGATCGGCCAAGCAGCCGTGCCGCTCCGGTCACGCTACCGGCGGACATCACGGCTGCGAACGCTTCAAGTTGTCGGATATCGAAAGAGTTAGAATGCATACTGGACATCAACCACTCTCTGTCATGTCATTAAAGCATGACATTTCCCAATTGACGATGGGTAATAGATAAATTTTCTGCATTGAAGGCCAGATATCATTCTTATTTGACATAGTGGCCCGTCGCGCCTACCTAGATCGCATGCCTGCTGACGTACCGAGGGGCTTGCTTTGAGACTCATCGAAAACCTTGCCCCCGCAGGGCCGGGTTCCGCGCTTGCGGAAGCCATGGAGAAACGTTCGGAGATTTTGCGCCTCAGCGAAGCGGCCCACGATGCCGTGCTACTGCCGCGCGAACCCGGCGGCCTGTCTCATGGCCTCAGGGCCGCGCTCGCCGCCCGGATGGCGCGCCTCAATCGCACCCCGGCGCTCGCAAGCCACTACGACACCCTGGTCGCCCGCGCCGACGAACCGACGACAGCCTCGCTCGTCAACCCCGGCACGAACGTGACGGACCGGCGTACCGCGGAGATAGTCCGTCACGCCGATCGGCTCACGCTCGCGCCACGCGAGGCCACGCGCGCCCATGTGGACGCGTTGCGCGAGGTTGGCGTAGCCGACGCTGATATAGTCCGGCTCTCGGAGCTCGCGGCCTTCGTCAACTACCAGGTGCGCGTCATTGCGGGTATCACGCTGATCGGAGGAATGCGTTGAGCGAGGTCGTCCACACTTTCACCACCACGATACCGCGCTGGCAACCCTATGTGGTTCCAGTCGATCTCGCGACTGCTACCGACGAGCAGCGTGCGGCGATGCAGGTGACGCCGTCCAGCAAGGGCATCTCCCCCTATGTGCTCACGCTTGCGCATGACCCAGAGTCGCTCGCGGTCCGCTCGCCCCTATTTAATCTGATCATGTACGGGCGCGACGGCCTGGCGGGCAGCGAGCGCGAGCTGGGCGCCGTCGCCGCTTCCGTCGTCAACCGCTGCGTATACTGCGCCGCGGTGCACGCCTCGCGGTTCAACCACCTGACGAAGCGCACGGACGTCATCGAGGCTGTCTTCGCCGATGGTCTTGAGGCAACGCTCGACGAGCACCTCCAGGCAATCTTCGACTTCTCGGCACGCCTGTCGACCACGCCGCCCGAGGCGACCGTCGCCGACGCGCAGGCGCTTGCCGACGTCGGGCTCAATGAGCTGGAGTGTCTCGACTTGGTCCTGTCCGCTGCCATCTTCGGCTGGGCGAACCGCTTGATGCATACGCTCGGCGAGCCGATGATGGATTGAATACTACAGACGGCCCGAGATTGAAGGCATGCAATCGATCATCTGCCACGATCGATCAAGCGCCTCCAACGCCGCCTCGCAGTGCCGGCAATGGCACAGCCGACCAGCGATGGGGGAAACTCTACCGGACTGGATAGGGACAAAAGCCGTGCAACGGCCTGCATTCCCGGGCTGCAGCTGCTTGCCGCTTGTCGATATAGCCGGCCAAGTCCTGCAGATGGATGTCTTTAGCACATTTCTGACTATTCTCGATCCGTACGACTGGTAGAGCGATGTCGACTGAGCCGAGCTTCCTAAGCATCTTCTGTAGTGTCAACTGGGAGAAGAAGTCGCGCCGGACATCTTCAAGCGGAATGATGACTTTGCAACTATATTGCGCCATGAGTAGGAAAGCAGTGTTTGGCGACATCTCGGTTTACCTTTGAAAATTCGGCCAAATGCGCCACATATCATAAAAGTCAGCAATGTCGATCCGCCTGATAAGTTATAAGTTAGAAAGAATGTGTAAGTGATTGATAATGCAATTAAATTTGCCATTGCACCTATGATGGATTGGACGGACCGGCATTGCCGGTTCCTCCATCGCCAGTTGACGCGCCGGGCATTGCTCTACACCGAGATGGTCGTCGCCGACGCGGTCATCCACGGCGAGCGCGAGCGCTTGCTCGGCTTCGATGGTACGGAACATCCGGTCGCGTTGCAGCTCGGCGGCTCCGATCCGCAGAAGCTTGCCGAGGCGGCCCGCATCGGCGAGGCCTTCGGCTATGACGAGATCAACCTCAATGTCGGCTGCCCATCCGACCGCGTCCAGTCGGGTACGTTCGGCGCCTGCCTGATGAAAGCACCGGTTCTGGTCGCCGATTGCGTCACGGCGATGAAAGCCTCTGTCGGCATCCCCGTCACCGTCAAATGCCGCATCGGCGTCGACGAGCAGGATCCTGAGCCGGCGCTCGATGCGCTGGCGGACGGGGTTTTCGCGGCCGGCGCAGACGCGCTGTGGGTGCATGCCCGCAAGGCGTGGCTGGAAGGGCTGAGCCCTAGGGAAAACCGCGACATCCCGCCGCTCGACTACAATAGGGTGTATCGGCTGAAGGCCAAAAATCCAAACAAATTCATCGGCATCAACGGCGGCATTCAATCCCTTGAAGAGGCGCTCGACCACATTGATCATGTCGACGGCGCCATGCTCGGCCGCGCCGCTTATCATACGCCGGGCATTCTGGCAGGCGTCGACGCGGCGTTTTACGGCGACAAACCCAAAACGTTCGATTTTGCCGCGCTGATCGATGCCATGGCGGATTATGCGGCACGCCATATCGAGCGGGGCGGGCGGCTTGGCCATGTCACCCGTCACATGGTCGGCCTGTTCCACGGTGTGCCCGGTGCGCGCCGTTACCGGCAGATCCTTTCGACCGATGCGACAAGGCCGGACGCCGGACCCGATGTGCTGAAGGCAGCTTTCGCCGCAGTCGATTTTAGCGGGACGGACGCCGAAGCAGCCTGACTGTCCAATCGCGCAAGATCATGCGGTCGCTTGCGTGTCTTCCGCGGTCTGTTCAGCAAACCAGAGGACCGTCGGTCAAGCTAAGCAGCGCTCGCCCGCTCGGCGTCCTGCATTTCTTCTTTGATCGCGTGCGACATGGATCGAGTGCGCAGCGCATCGCGCTTCGGCGGCGCCTGGAATGTGCGGCGATATTCGTGGGTGAATTGCGAGATGCTCTCGTAGCCCACCTCGAACCCAGCGCTGGTTGCCGAAAAGCCTTCATCGAGCATAAGGCGGCGTGCTTCGATTAGGCGAAGCCGCTTCTGATACTGTCCCGGCGTCAGCGACGTCATGTGCTTGAAGTGCTTGTGGAAGGCGGTGAGGCTCATCGCCGCTGCCGCCGCCAAGCGCTCGACGGGAATACGCGATCGATATTCGGTTCTAAGAATCGCGATGGCCGCCGCGAGACGGGTCGCGTGACTGTCGGGATCCGCAAGCGACCGCAGGGCCGCGCCGTGCTGACCGGAGAGGAGCCAATAATGCAGTTCGTGCATAATGCCGGGGCGCAGGAGCGACGTAGCATCCGGTCGGTCCAGCAAGCGCATCAGCCGCGCTGCGCAATCCAGAATCGCGGCATTGGTGTCCTCAGCGAACAAGGTGCGTGTCTCTGACGGGCGCTGCGCACGCACGCTGCCCAACTGCGCTGCCATCTCGCGCAGGAGCGTCATCTCGAGTTCGACCGCGACGGCCAAATAGGGCTCGCGCCGGCTTGCCTGCACGATCCGTCCGACGACCGGCATGTCCGCGCTCACGATCACGGATTGCCCGGCGGAGAAAACTTGCTGCTCCCTGCCCACGGTCATGAGCTTGGCACCCTGCAGAACCAGACAAACCAGCGGCCGATAGACCGAGTGAAAGTCGCCAGGTGGTGACTCAACGCACATCATCCGCAGGCCCGGCACTGGCGTCAGCGCCAGGCCGTCCCGGTTGGCATGGCGGGCGGCATAGGTGTGAACGGCATGTTTGAGGACGTCCATGCAATGTCTCCTGCAGCGGCGCGATGCTGGCGATCCTAGCATGCGGGCGGACAAACATCACGTGGGCTGCAGGATCGAGCAAGTTTTGCGCATGCGTTGGCAAGCTGTCGACCGCATCGCCCTGTAGGAAATGTCCCAACCGAACACGCCCGCTCGACAAGGAAGGGGATCTATATGTCTGGACAGAACGTGTCACCGAGACGAGCCCGTGCTGGCGATGTCGCCATGGCACTTCGCGGGCGCATGATCTCCGTGACCGCGATGGCGCCGGGCGTCGTCAACACCGTCCTGTTTACTGACAGGAAGACGCCGGAGCAGATCGCCGACTTCGCCGCGCGCACGCCACATCAGCGCATCGGCGAGCCTACCGACATTGCCGACGCAATCGCGGCGCTCTGCAGCGGGACGGTGCCTGGATCAACGGGCAGACGGTATTCGCAAACGGCGGGATCGTTTGACCCCGATTGGCTGGAATTGATGGAGCACAGAACGATGAAAATGACCGGAAATACGATCCTGATCACCGGCGGAGGGTCCGGAATCGGGCGGGAACTGGCGCTGCGCTTCAATGCGCTTGGAAACACTGTGATCGTCGCGGGACGGCGCAAGGAGGCGCTCGAGCAGACGATCGCCGGGCGTGAAGGCATGTACGCGATGGTCGGCGATGTCGAAGATCCGGAAGCAATTATGGCATTTACCAAGCACGTAGTCGCCGAGCACCCGGCGCTCAACGTGCTCATCAACAATGCCGGCGTCATGCGCCGCGAGGATCTCACCAGGGCCCGCGATCTGCGCGACGCGGAGAAGACGATCGTCACCAACCTGTTCGGACCGATCCGCCTCACCAACGCGCTGATCGACCATCTGGCGGCCCGGCAGAATGCCGTGATCGTCAATGTCTCGTCAGGCCTGGCCTTCGTGCCGCTGAGTGGCACGCCGACCTACAATGCCAGCAAGGCGGCGATCCATTCCTATACGGTGTCGTTGCGCGAGCAACTCAGGGGCGAGGTCGAAGTGATCGAGCTTGCGCCGCCCGCGGTTCGCACGGAACTCACGCCCGGCCAGTCGACGCGCGACGAGTATATGCCGCTCGATGCGTTCATTGACGAGACGATGGCGTTGTTCAGCCGGGAGCCGACGCCCAAGGAGATCCTGGTGGAGCGCGTGGGCTTCCTGCGCTGGGCGGAGCGGGACGGCCGGTTTGATCAGGCGGTCGAGATGCTCAACGCTCATTGAGCGGCGCCGAAGCAGCCCGACTGTTCAATCGCGCAAGATCATGCGGTCGCCGCGCACGTCGAAACCGGACAGTGAGCCGATGAAATTCATGCCGAGCAGGCTCTGGCCGAGCATGCCGGGCGCGGCGATCATGACCGGCATGTCCTTGCGTACGATCCCGCCGATCGCCAATTCGTCGGTTCTCACGGCGGCGGCGCGTGCCATGCCGTTGGCGGTGGAAACCGGTATGGTGAAATTGAGAGCGGCTGGATTGAATCCGGCCGCTTGCGCGTCCTGCGCGGTCAGCACGGTGCTGGTTGCGCCGGTATCGACCACGGCTCGGACCGGCGTGCCGTTGACCATGATGCGCGCTTCGAAATGGCCATTGCCGGCCTTGTCCAGGGTCACCGTGGCATGGCCGTCTTCAAGGCCCAATGCCAGCGGACTGCCGGGAACAAGGCCGGCCGTTACCCGGCTGGCGAAATCCTGCAATTCATAACGGTATTGGTAGCCGGCGATCAGTGCGAGCACGATGACGGCCCAGGTGCCCAGATTGCGGGCCATCGCGCCCAAGGGTCTGCCTGATCTGAGCAGGCCGGCGCCGATGAGCGCGACCAAAGCGCCAAGCCAGATCAGCCGGCCGAAATCGTAATTGTCGACGCCGAATGTGCTGCCGGCGGAATCGTTGAGCATGAGCAGGGCCACACCTACCCCGATCAGGATCATCAAAACCCAGAAAGATCGGTTCATATGTGGCTCACGAGAGAGCGTCGCGTTCGCGCGCGAGGCGGGTGCGGCGGGTTTCCCGGCGCGGTCTGCGTTCAACCGTTTCCAGCCGGGCCGGCAGCTCGGCCATGACGCTGCGGCGGATTTCAGGGGTCATCTCGATCCAGGCGCCGATTTCCTCGCGCGTGCGACCGCAACCGAAGCAGAAGCCGGTTTTCATGTCGATCGAACAGACCAGGATGCATGGGGATTCGATGGCCGTCATGATATTCTCTCAGGGTTCCGTCAGGAATCCCTTGTCTCGTCTCCACATGGTGCAACGGCAAGGCCAATGCAAGCCCTCCGGAATGCGCCGCCGACAACCGCTTTCGCGTCAATGCAGGCAGTTGTGCCGGCCGAGCAAGGCGGCTATGCCGCTCACCAACTCTGGAAACGATCACCAACGACATGACCAGCGCGCTGCCCTTCGACGATTTTCGCAATCTTCTGGCGACCCTGCCGCCGGCCGATACGGCGGCCGAAGCCCGCGTCCGTGCGCTGTTTGCCAAGGCCGACAAACCCACAGGTTCGCTCGGCCGCATCGAGGGCATCGCCGCGTGGCTCGCTGCCTGGAGCGGCCGTGCGCCGCCGGCAGTGAACCGGCCCCTGGTGGCGATCTTCGCCGGTAATCACGGCGTCGCTCGGCACGGCATTTCGCCACGGCCTGTCGCTGCCACGGCGAACGCCGTCGAGCTTTGCGCGGCCGGGGGTGCGGCGGTCAACCAGATCTGCATCGCCAATGATCTCGGGCTGAAAGTGTTCGATCTAGCGCTGCACATTCCGACCGCCGACATCACCGAGGACGCAGCACTTGACGAGCGCGGCTGTGCCGCCACCATGGCCTTCGGCATGGAGGCGATCGCCGGCGGCACCGATCTGCTTTGCCTTGGCGACCTCGGCGTCGGCAATTCCACCGTTGCAGCGACTTTGTTTGCCGCACTGTTTGGTGGCAAGGGCGCCGATTGGGTCGGATCCGGATCGGGCGCCGATGCATCGATGCGGGCGCGCAAGGCGGAAGTGGTCGATGCCGCGCTAGCCTTCCACGGCACAAGTCTCAGGAATCCGCTGGAAGCGTTGCGCCGGGTTGGCGGCCGTGAATTCGCGGCGATCGCCGGCGCCATCCTCGCCGCCCGGATGCAGAAGATTCCCGTCCTGCTCGATGGGCTAGTTGCGACTGCCGCCGCCGCGACGCTGCATGCCGCCAACCCCGCCGCGCTCGACCACTGCCTGCTTGCCAGTCTGTCGCCAGAGCCTGCGCATGCTCGGGCCGCCGAGCGGCTCGGCTTGCGCCCGCTGCTTGATCTCGGCGTGAGCCACGGCGAGGGGGCAGGGGCGGCACTTGCGGCGGGCCTGGTCAAAGCCGCTGCGCTCACCAGCTCGGGCATGGCGGCGGCGGTTCATTAAAGCGCGTCGCGTTCGACCCGCCTCATGCGACGCGCTTTAGGTTGTTTTTCGCATGTCGTTATCGCAAAACCGCTGCACACTTTTGCGCGACATGCATTAAGCGTCTATCGCCGGCGCGCAGCAACGGCTTTGGTCGGCAGCGCCGGCAATTCCTCCATAACCCGGCTCAACGGGAAGATGGCGATCGCCTCGGTGCCTTCGCGCAGTTTGGAATGGAGTTCGAACTCGCCGCCATGCATGGCGAGCAGGCTCTGGACGATCGGCAGGCCAAGCCCGGTGCCTTGTTCGGCGCTCTTGATGGCGATCGAGCCCTGGCCGAAGGCGGACAGCACGACCGGAATCTCGTCTTCCGGTATGCCAGGCCCGTTGTCCTTGACGGAGAGGTATTGGCCGCCGCCCGCCGTCCAGCCGACGCGCACGCGGATCTCGCCGCCAGTTCCGGTGAACTTGATGGCGTTCGACAAAAGATTGAGCGCGATCTGTCGCACCGCGCGTTCGTCGGCGAACAGGCGCGGCAACGCGTTTTCGAAATCCTGGACGATCCGGATATCCTTGTTGCGCGCCTTCAGCTCCATCATGTGACAGCAATCCTCGACGACGGATAGCAGCATCATCGGCTCTTCATTGAGCTGGTATCGGCCGGCTTCGATGCGCGACAGGTCGAGGATTTCGTTGATCAGGTCGAGCAGATGCTGGCCAGAGTCATGCACGTCACGAGCATAGTCGCGATAGGTCGGGTTGCTCATCGGGCCGAGCACCTCGTTCGCCATCACCTCGGAGAAACCGAGAATGGCGTTGAGCGGCGTCCGCAATTCGTGGCTCATCGAGGCCAAAAACCGCGACTTTGCCAGGTTGGCGTCCTCCGCCCGTCGCCGCGCTTCGTCCGACATCGATTTCGCGGTGTCCAATTCGGCGATCAGCGCATCCTTTTCGGAGCGGAACGAGAGCAACATCAAGGACGAGCGGTTGAGCTGGCGCGCCACATAGGCGAAGAAGGGAAGCGAGACGATCAGCAACCCGGCCATGATCAGTTCGACCGGCATCCACTGCCTGGCGCCGGTATAGGCATAGGCGGCCACCGGAACGGCGAAGGTCGCCAGCAACGCACCGCGCAGCGATGACGCCGTAATCGCGGTCGCCGCCATGGCAAGCAGCAGCACCACCGCCTTGATCAGCTGAAACTGGTCGACCTGGCAAGCATCGCAACCGAGCCAGGCGAACCAGGCCCAGCCCAGGCCGCAAAGGAAATGGCCTATCAGGAATTCACCGTGCGTTTGCAGCGGGTTGAGTTCGGCAGCTTCCGTTCGGTCGACGCGCCTCGCCATGAACACGACGATCGTGTAGCAGATGAGTGTAAAAAGGGCCCAGACGCCAATTTCCTTACCGACGCCAGCAAACAGACCGGTCGCGGCGGTCGCCAGGACGAGAAGCGGAACTATGATCGCGCCGCCTATCATCGCACCGGCGTGGAGTTTCAACAGCTCGCGGTCGAAATCAGGATTTCCGGCCTGCTGCGAAAGACGGTCGCGCGTCTTGCGCACCGCGCGCGCCACATCGCTGTTGCGATGGGGTTTCCGGCGGTCCACAATAAACTTGTCCGCTGTGGTCGAGCGTTGCGAGGGCATGGAGACTTCAATTTATGCGGGCAGCGGTTTCAAATTGTTAAGCTACGTTCGAATGATTAACCAACGGTTTGCCATATGAGCCGATCGTGGTCGCGGCGGCCGCGACAGCGATACGTCCCGCCGCGGCCGCGAAGCCTTTGGCGCCGGCTGGTGGACTACGCACTGGCCGTGCTTGTCCTCGGTCTGCTGATCCTTCTGGCGGCGCGGCTTGATCGGATCGAGACCCGCAAGACCGAGGGTGCCGCCGTCGTCAATGACGGCGATACGATCACGCTCGGTATCGAGCGCATCCGTATGCGCGGCATTGACGCGCCCGAATATTCGCAGGTCTGCCGCAAGGGCGGCGCCGGCTATCCCTGCGGCAAGCTGGCGCGGCAGTCGCTGGTGCGTCTGATATCAGGCAAACCCGTCTCCTGCACCGGCTGGCAGCGCGATCGCTACGGCCGGCTGCTCGGCGACTGCAACGCCGGCGGCAAGGATCTTAACCGCGCCCAGGTCGAGGCCGGCTGGGCGGTTGCCTATGGCGATTTCGAAACCGAAGAAGCCGCTGCCCGCTCCGGCAAGGCCGGCATCTGGGCCGGCACTTTCGACGAGCCGCACGATTGGCGCGAGAGCCACGATCACGAAGTGACCGAAAGGAAGCACGGCACTTTGGCTTCGATTGGCGATGCCTTGCGAGAAATTTTTCGCTTCCGGTGATGGTCAACCCTATAGTTGTTGCAACAGACCTGATCAGCGACGTGGCGTCCATTAGGACGCACAAGGCATGCGCTGGGATTCTTGATTCGCACGTACTTTCCGGAAATCGATTCCGGTTTTGGGCCGATCCGATAGGAGGAATGGAATGAAACTCTTCGACGGCGGCCGGGCGCCCAATCCACGGCGGGTTCGCGTCTTCCTTGCCGAAAAGGGGCTTCAAATTCCTCTGGTGCCCGTCGACATGGGCGCGCTGGAGCACAGAAAGCAGCCGGTCAGTTCGCGCAACCCGCTGCAGCGCCTGCCGGTGCTCGAACTCGACGACGGCACCGTCATCACCGAATCCGTCGCCATCTGCCGCTATTTTGAGGAACTGCATCCGGAACCGGCTTTGTTCGGCCGCGGCGCGCTCGGCAAAGCGCTGGTCGAGATGTGGCAAAGACGCATGGAGCTTAACTTGCTTAGTTGCGTCACTGCCGCGTTCCGGCACATCCATCCGGCGATGAAGGAATGGGAGATCCCACAAATCCCCGAATGGGGCGAGGCCAACAAGCCGAAAGCCGTCGGATTCCTGAAACTCCTCGACGACGAGTTGGCGAACCGGGAATTCGTCGCCGGCGATGCCTATTCGATCGCCGACATCACCGGGCTGATTGCCATCGACTTCATGAAGCCGGCGCGTATCAAGGTGCCGGAAGACTGTGCCAACGTGCTGCGCTGGCATCAGGCGATCTCCAGCCGGCCGAGCGCTGCCGCCTGAGAATGAGTTCCCGAGAATGAGCGAAGAGCTGGAAAACTTCGCGGCGAGGGTACGCGCCTGCCGTATCTGCGTCGAAAACCCGGTCGGCCGCCCGTTGCCGCACGAGCCGCGCCCGGTGCTCAGGCCGTCGTCGAGCGCCCGCATCCTGATTGCCAGCCAGGCACCGGGCACCAAGGTGCATATGTCAGGCATGCCGTTCACCGACGCCTCCGGCGATCGGTTGCGGAACTGGCTGGGCGTCAGCAGCGAAGAATTCTACGACACGACAAAATTCGCCATCGTGCCGATGGGCTTTTGCTTTCCCGGCCAGGATGCCAAGGGCGGCGACCTGCCGCCGCGCCGCGAATGTGCACCGGCCTGGCGTGCGCCGCTGATGGCGCTGATGCCGCATATCGACCTGGTGCTGACGATCGGCAGCTATGCACAATCCTGGCACATGGGCGCCGCGCGCCGGTCCTCGCTGACGGAGACCGTGAAGGATTGGCGCACCATCTTGGATGTGCCCAGCAACCCGAAAGTGCTGCCGCTACCGCATCCGTCGTGGCGCAACACCGGCTGGTTGAAGCGCAATCCGTGGTTTGAAATGGATTTGCTGCCGTTTCTGAGATCGGAAATCCGCTATCGCCTCGGCTGAAGCGTAAGCAAGAAATCACTCGCTTTTGCGCCATCTGGCAGAATTTCTTTCTTGTGAATGGCCTAAATAAGAAGGACTATAGCCAATCTATTCCTAGTCTATCCCCGTGGGAGCACCGAAATGGACCGCCTTGACAGAAAAATCCTCCGCCTCTTGCAGGAGGACGCGACGCTTGCGGTCGCCGATGTCGCCAAGAAAGTCGGACTGTCGACCACGCCCTGCTGGCGCCGCATCCAAAAGCTCGAGGAGGAAGGCGTGATCAAGCGGCGCGTCGCCATCCTCGATCATGAAAAGGTCAATGTGCGCGTCACTGTGTTCGTGTCGATCCGCACCAATTCGCACAGCCATGAGTGGCTGCGGCGCTTTTCGGAGGTCATCCAGGAATTTCCGGAAGTGGTCGAGTTCTACCGCATGAGCGGTGACGTCGACTATCTCCTGCGCGTGGTAGTGCCCGATATCGCTGCTTACGACGCCTTCTACAAGCGGCTGATCGCCAAGATAGAGATCCGCGACGTCTCGTCGTCGTTTGCCATGGAGCAGATCAAGTACACCACCGAAATGCCGCTGGACTACATGGTTCTGGACAAGGAATCGGGCGCCAACGCTGCCTGAGAATTTTTTGCTTAATTCTTCTTTTTGTTGAGAAAACGCCACGGCGAGTTTGCCGGCTGGGTGATGGTGTCCGGCACCACATCGACATCCACCACCTCCGCCTTGCGCACCGCGTAGCCCGATTGGATGACGCTGGCGCCGTCGAGGATGAAGAGCTGACTTTTCTCCATGCCCGGCTCTAGGACGCCGGTCACAGAAACCGGCTGATAGGCTTCCGACATCCTATAGGGGCGGGCGGGCGTGACGAGGACGATCTGATTGGGCGGCGGCGTCGGCATGTGGCTGCACGCACCTGTCCACGGCACCAGCAGGAACTGATAGACGAGATCGCCGTCCCGATCGAGCGGCAGTGCGTATCCCGCCAGTTGGACGGCCTTGTCTCGCAAATTGAGAGACAGCGTCTCGCCACGGTCAGGCATTTTTGCCGCGACCATCGGCAATCCGACACTTTCGGCTGCGGGCTGGGTCGCCGGGCGCAGGTCCTTCCAGAATATGCGCGCGGTTTCGGCCGAAGCGGTGGCAATGGAGAGGCCCAGTGCCACGGCTAAGGCCGAGCCTGATTTGAGACGATCGCTCATTGGCTTCATCCTTCGCCAGTCCGTGGCTGGATCGGGTAAACCCGTCGTGAAGTATCGGCAACGGAGTGATCCACTTGTTATCGCAGAATGCAACTTCGAGTGCCATGCCCGTGGGGTTAACCGGGGCAAACCGTCGTTGAGGCTGCCGCCCACAGTGAAGGGCGCGGCGGCACCGGCTCGGGGAGTTCGATCCGAAGAAAGGCGAGGAAATCGCCGAAAGCGTCTTGCCCGGTCGCCTCAGCGGCGCAGAATAACCCGACCAAGCGACGCCAGTAGACAGACCCCATCTTCGAATATCGCCTGAGCCTGGAGAAGTTCAATGCCGACCAGCCATGATCTCAACGGGCTGATGAAATTCCTCAGCCGTGACGAATGGAGCGAATGTTTCGCGGAAGTGTTCGACGATCATTTCGGCCCGATCCTTGGCGACGGGGACATGGAATTCGAAGAACTCGCCGAGGTCCTCGGTGACGACAGAGTAATGAATCTTTGGGGCTGCGCCTTCGAGGATTTCCTGACCCAGGATTTCGAGGGCGAACCCAGCAACATCGTCGATGAGTATCTCAAGCGCAGAGGCTGGAAGGAAAATGCGCAAACGAGAGCCTATATGGGCGCGCTGCGTACCTCCGTCATGAGCTTGTATGAGGTGAGCGACGTCGTTCCGGGACAATCGCTTATGGCGCGCGATCTTCTCCGCGGTGGCGAGCCGATCGCAGTCAAAGAGGGCACCGCCACCAAGACCTTGAAGCAGTGGGACAAGATAGCGGCGAGAATCGTGCCCGTCCTCGGGAAGAATATCCTTACCGGCGGCATTCTTCCTTTCACCCGAGAGGCCACCGACTCCTTGCTCGATGGTCTGTTGGACGTGTTCGGCAAAAGGACCGCAAGAAAGCTGCCGGCCATGAGGGATGAAGACCTGCGGGCGGTGGCGTTCATGTTCACGCTCGTATGGGTGTTCGACGCCCTAGACAAGGTGATGAACATGCCGATGCTCCAAAATACCGAGGGCGACGAATTCATGTTTCATGATGTCCGCTTTCCCTTGGCCTCCGGCGTGATGCAGAAGGACATCGCCGCCCGGCTGAACGGCATAGCGGGCATGTCGCAGGAAAATGCACAATTCTGGAACTGGTTGGAATACATGCCGCAAGGCGAGGACAAACCCAAGGAGGCGGGCACGCTTTCCCTGGACACGGCAATGGACAACGGTTTGCGCGTGTTGGGCAATGTCGAGTTGAAAGGCGGTTTCCTGTGTCTATCCGCCAATTCCGCCGAGCGGGCGGAAAAAGGGACGGCCCTGATCCAGCGAGCCCTCGGCGATCTGGTCCGAACACCTCTTACCGAAATCCGCACCATACAGCAGATGATGGCCGAACGGCCGGCCATGGAGGGCAGGACGCCCTCATCGGAGATGCCGCCGGAACTCGCTGAACAGGTCATTCACGAGTACCTGGATCAACACTATAGGGAACCCTCGATCAGCCGGTCCAAATGCTTGGGGGCAAGACACCGCGTCAGGCCGTCAAGACCCAAACTGGCCGGCAAAAGGTCGCCGAGTGGCTAAAATATTTGGAAAACCAGACCGCGAGGCAGCCTGACCGCGCCCATCCTGTGGCCGTTTAGTCGTCCGTGAAGAACGCGGAACGCTTTGATTTAATTTAAGATTTTCGCCTGAATTTGGGTTTCGTTTTGCCGGAAATCGTGGCTTTGGGCGGCGATTTCCGGCAAAATGTTTGCATCTGCGTTGCGTGATTCGATGGCGTTTCGACCGGAGAGGGGAAGCAAGCGATGCGGCCGAAGGAACGGCGAGACAGTGGCCAGGCGGACCTGTTGCGGTCCCGGCTCGACCAGATCCTGAACATGGAACATGCACTGGTGAAGCTGGCGACGGCGATCGACTGGCGCTGCCTGGAAGAGAAGCTCGGCGAGGTCTACGACGATGGCCCCGGCCGGCCGCCGCTGCCGACGCGGCTGATGGCGGGGCTGGCGATCCTGAAGTCGATGCACAACCTGTCCGATGAAGGGCTGTGCGAGCGCTGGCTGGAAAACCCCTATTATCAGCTGTTCTGCGGCGAGGAGTTCTTCCAGCACCGCCTGGTCTTCGACCGCACCTCGCTGACGCGCTGGCGCCTGCGCATGGGCGAGGAGCGGCTGACGGCGCTGCTGCAGGAGAGCCTGGCGGCGGCGACCCGGCTGGGGGCGGCCAAGCCGGCCGACTTCCGCGCGGTGATCGTCGACACCACCGTGCAGGAGAAGGCGATCACCTTTCCGACCGACGCCAAGCTGATGCATCGCGCCCGCGAGCGGCTGGTCAAGCTGGCCGGGAAGCACGGCATCCGCCTGCGCCAGT